>NZ_JAQMUA010000208.1:0-1310 GCF_028330895.1 Kamptonema animale CS-326
ACCCATACCTGCAATACTTTATCGGTCAATCAACATACAGTAATGATCCTCCATTTGACCCATCACTATTAGTCCACTTTCGGCAGCGAATCAGTGCAAACTTAATAAAGAAAGTGAACGAACGAATGGTGGAAAAAATGTGCGAAACCACCCCAAAACCGCCCGAAAAAAAAAAGGATTCGGACGCAAAAAATGAATCAACCAATCAAGGAAAATTAATCATAGATGCTCCCTCGGCCCCAGCAGACATTAGCTATCCCACCGACTTAGGACTATTAAACCGAGCCAGAGTTCATACCGAAAAAATCATCGACATCCTCTATAAATCCCTCAAAGGAAAAATTAATAAAAAACCCAGAACGTACCGAAAGATAGCTAGAAAAGATTACTTAACAGTAGCCAAACAACGACGACCATTACGAAACAAAAAAATCCAAGCCCTTAAAAAACAACTGCAATATATCAAAAGAAACCTCGCTCATATTGAACAGCTAATCGAATCAGGTGCGACCCTACAAAGTCTGAGCCAAAAGCAGTATAAAACTTTGCTAGTTCTCACAGAAGTCTATCGCCAACAACTCTGGTTATTTGAAAACAAAAAACAGAGTATAGAGGACAGAATAGTAAGTTTAAGTCAACCGCACATCCGTCCTATTGTGAGAGGAAAAGCAGGAAAACCAGTCGAGTTTGGAGCTAAAATGTCAGCGAGTTGCATTGAAGGATATGTATTTTTAGACCGGATAAGTTGGGATAACTTTAATGAATCAGGAGACTTAAAAGCACAAATAGAAGCCTTTAAAAATTACACAGGATACTACCCAGAATCAGTCCATGCAGATCGCATTTATCGAACCAGGGAAAACCGAGCATGGTGTAAAGAAAGAGGAATTAGAATGAGTGGACCGCCGTTAGGAAGGCCACCAGCAAATGTGAGTAAGGAAACCAAGAAACAAGCGTGGGAAGATGAGAGAATTAGGAATGCAATTGAGGGAAAATTTGGACAAGGAAAAAGAAGATTTAGCCTGAATCGAGTGATGGCAAAACTTGATAATACTTCTCAAACAGCCATAGAAGATTACTTTTTTAGTAATCAACCTTTCTACCTGGTTAAGACGGGTTTTTTGTGTGTTTTTATGTCAGAAACCGAAAATCACACCGATTTACGGTTCAATGATTATTAAAAGCTATACTTGGGCAAGTTATAGTCAACAAAAAGTTATGTTTGACCGAGCTTGAATTGCCCATCAAGTGCGATGGCTGCGGCTGGCTACGCGATCGCGATTTTTTCTAACTTATTCAGCAAGCCCTAA
>NZ_JAQMUA010000209.1:0-2571 GCF_028330895.1 Kamptonema animale CS-326
CCCCCACTCCCCCGCTCAAAAGTTCTTCCTCTTTCTACTGCAAAGCGAGTGCTGATATTGCTAAATTGGAGGCGATCGAGTTGAACTGGTTTTGTAGTTGCGATCGCGCCTAAAAACAAAGGTTGAGAAAGATCTCCAGTTAATTTACCTTCTAGTTTCACTTCCCCCGCTACGGGAATTGGCAATTGCAAAGGCTTTGAGAGTTCTTTGTTAGCTGCATTCAGCAACACCGCAACATTCACAGGCTGAATATTAGTAGCCAAATTAAACTTAGTTCGTGTCAGGTCAAAGTTAGGCCCAGTTTGAAGCGTGCCTGCTATTTTAATCGGAATCTGACTGTAGTTGGTACTGAGATTGTCTATGGCGATCGCACCTTCTCTAAACCGCACTTGACCCGTAGTATTCCTCAGCGGTTGTTTCAAAGGATTAACGATCGCTTCCACACCCTGAAAGCTAGCTATACCAGTGATATCTGACAGTTTATTTTGCCGCAAACTGACAGTTAAATTGCCACTTCCTTGACCCCTAACCAAGCTAATTGCAGGAGCTTTCAGCAAACGTGCTAGTTCAGAAACGGGGAGATTTTGCCCTTGCAATAACACCTTAGTTTCGCCTGTTGGCAATAGCGAGTCTGCCTTAACTCGGAAGTTGCCACTGGTAACGAATTGACCGTTAAGTTCGTAGAGAATTCGCTGATTTTGTTCGCGAATTTGAGCGTTACCATCTTTGAGCTTCACTGAAATTGGGGCTGAGGTTTTCTGCCCTACTGCTGGAGAGGGTACGAGTATGGCATTGGCGTTTTCAACCCCGATAGTGTCGATTTCGGTTTTAATTATGCCACCTTCCCGGTCTTCAGCAGTCTCAATATTAATCCACTTGCCGTTAGCGTCTTGCTCTATGTAGGCATTGGAGTTGATTAAATTGACGTTTAGCTTCAGAATGCGTCTGAAAATCAGATGTCCAAGAGAAAACTGGACTTCGACGGCTTCAGCAGAGGCGTTGTCGGGATCGGTGGGGGTTGCTGGTATGGATGAGCGACCAAAGCGTAAACCAGTCAGAGAAAATCTTTCCAGCCGCCCGACTTTAACCGGTCGCTTCAAGAGTTGGCTAATTTCAGTCTCAACTAGGGGTGCTAACTCTTCCTGTATCCACCAAGCCGCCACCAAGGCTCCAGTTATGGTAACAATTCCCAATCCTATGCCGCTCAAAATTAGCGGCCGCCATCTGCGGCGGGAAGGACTGGGTTCTGGTTGATTGTCGATGTTGGGATTCGTCATGCTTGCAACAGAAAAGCTTGCGAGATACAGAGATAGGATTTACTTTACGCGCCGATCAGCAGGGGGCAGGAGACAGGGGGCAGAAGGCAGAAGGTAGAGGTAATCATAGCAGGAGGCAGAAGGTAGAGGCGATCGTAGCAGGAGGTAGGAGTAGAGGCGATCGTAGCAGGAGGTAGGAGGTAGAGGCGATCGTATGTAAGGGTGGGAGCAATCTATCCTGTCCTTAGCGCCTTGGCGGTGGCTATAACGTCCTCGCAATGAGAGAAAATCGTAGCTGTGAGTATGTCCTGATAGAGACAAAACTGGCGATCGCTCTGCCGCTAAGTAGAGGGAGATAATTAAACATAAGGTAGGCGATCGCTTATAACCATTTATAGCTATGAGTTACAAGGTTTTTGCGGTGAGCGTCTACTCTACAAGTTATAGCGTTTATTGATGCCCACAAACTTTAGACCAAACTCAATCTAAACACAGACTAACGTCTTCAACAAACTCAACATAGGTATGATTTTTTTCAATAAAGACGCGATCGCTCTTTTCCGCTCTCCCCATAAATTTTTGCCGATCGCCTTTAATATAAAAAACGGTGGTAACTGAGGATGTAAGAAACTTATGCGAGTGTTCGTCTTACTGTTTAATGCTCGAACGGAGAATGAGGGAATCCATACTATACAAATCGGCGATCGCAATAAGGTGCTGATGTTTGAGTCGGAAGACGACGCTGAGCGCTTTGGTGTGATGTTGGAGGCTCAGGATTTCCCTACGCCTGTGGTGGAATCGCTCGAAGATGAAGAGATCAAGGAGTTTTGCGATAGTGTTGATTATGACTGGGAGCTTATCCCAGCGGGGGCTCTGGCTATTCCACCCGAAAGTAATGTAGAACAGACTGACTGGCAGGAGGGAGAGAATAAGGATTCGGAAATGCCCATCAACGAACTTGACGCTATTCGTCGCCGCCTGGAAGGACTTTTATGAAGGAAGAAGGAAGAAGGAAGAAGGAAGAGGGAAGAAGGAAGAAGGAAAATGCAGTAAATTATTCCCTTGTTCCCCTTCTTTCCCTAGCCCCTAGCCCCTAGCCCCTCTCTTCCCCGCTCCCCCTCTGCTTCCAAACACTTGCCCACAATCAGAAATGAAACATGAGGTTAATTGAAAGGTAAGCAACCCCGGTCTGAAGACACGGGGCTTCAGCAAATAAACTGAAGCCGTGCTTACCCGCCTAAGTCTTAAACGACTACGTTATTGGGGTCATAACACCGGAGAATGCGACGCTAGTTTTCCGCTCTGTTGTTTGCAG
>NZ_JAQMUA010000210.1:0-3825 GCF_028330895.1 Kamptonema animale CS-326
AATGCTATTATGTGTGGTATCGCAGGCGAGGCTTTACTGAACCATGTAATTATAGTTCATTTGATCTTATCTTCTCTGTTAGACCCTCACGAGTGAGTGTCAGTAACAGGATACCTCATCTTTCTGAGAAAGGCTATAAGTCAAGTAGCATTAATTACCTTTGAAGGAAGCGATTACTTCTTTAAACAAGATAAACTACGGGAAATTATCGCTAACTATCTTCGCACTTTAACAAATGCTAATACTGAGCCTATTCAATTGCTGTTAGATAGTCAAGTAGTCCTGAAATCTATTGAAGTACAGCATGGGTTATTGGTGGAGAGAGCGCAGCTAATATACTCTTTCTCCCATCTGACTTTTCAAGAATATTTTACTGCTAGAGAAATAATTAATAGTTTTAATGCACATCCAAAAAATTTGAATAGGTTAGTTAGCCATATAACCCAAAAAAGTTGGCGAGAAGTATTTTTACTAGCAGTTGGTATGATGCAATCAGCCGATCCGCTACTTTTGTTAATGAAACAGGAGATTGATAATCTTGTAGCTGATAAGAAGTTACAACAGTTTCTTGCCTGGGTGAACAAAAAATCGCTTGCAGTTCAGGATGCCGAAAAACTAACTATGAGAGCCTTTCACCTTGCCTTTGTTCTGGCTCTCGATCACTTTCGTATCCAACTTCTTAATGATGTTCTTAAAAATGCTCTTATCAGTTGCTCTTTTCTTAAGGATGCCATTAATGCTGTAATTAACCCTACCAACTGTTCAAGTGATACAATTATTTTAAATAATACTATTGATGATAATGTTTTGAAGGATGCTTATAATGAGTTCTGTAACCTTCAACATGAGCTAGCCCTTACTTTTGACCATGCTCTTAACCTTACTAATAACTTAAATAGCGAACTAGCCGATTCCCTTAAGCCTAAAAATTTTAAACCTAAACTTAAACTAAACTATTTACTCTCACCACTCAAGAATACACTAGCTAACTCAAATATAGATCAACAAAATTTTATAGAATGGTGGAAAAATAAAGGGGAATATTTGGCTGATAAATTGGAGTTGGTGAAGATTGAGAATCAAGATTTAGGTCGGCAAAGTCAATTCAGCGATTACCAGAAGAATTTACTTCACCAGTATTACTATGGTAATAAGTTACTAATGGATTGCCTAAATAGTGGTTGTGAAGTGTCACCCAAAGTCCACGATCATATTAAACATACGTTGTTATTGCCAATATCTGATGAAAACGAAAATAAAAACTCTAATATTTAACCTGCTTAAACTGTTTTCCTAAATTTGTAGTAGTGGCTGTCTCCCACTTCCCTCTTTTTTAAGACTTAGCGGAAAGCAGCCACTACTCAAGGCTATAAGCCGAAAACAGCCAATACTAAGAGCGATGAGCCGACAATTAAGACATCGCTTGAGCGATATAATCAAAGTAAGGAGCAGCCTCCTTAGCATCATCCTCATTAAGCAAGGAAATAGAAGCTTCCTTTAAACATCGGATGGCTTCCGCCATTCCGGGGACGGGAACGCCCAAAGAGTTGTACATCTCCCGCACCCCAATCAAACCAATCTTTTCAATGGGCTCCTTATCGCCTGCGAGGATACCATAAGTGATCAGGCGCAAATACCAACCGTAGTCGCGCAGACACAAAGAGCGTTCCCGCGTGCCATAGGCATTTCCACCTGGAGAAATGAAGTCCGGGCGTTTCTTCCAGAGTTTCTTGCTGGCTTCCTCAACAATCTTTTTCTCACTTTCAGATAAGGTGGTAGCAATACGCACCCGTTGAGAACCTGTTTTAAAAAAAGAATTGATGCTCTGGAGCTCGCCGGCACTGGGATAGCGAAGCTCGTCATCGGCTTGGAGTATAACTTGGCTAACTACGCTCATAAAAAAATCTCGGTAAGTGGGAAACTCAGAGTGTTTAGACCTGAGATGGAAACGATACAAGCGGTTTTAACCGCCTACCCCTTTCGGGGCTCGATAAGTAGAGGAATGGTACTTATCTAATCCCTGTATTGCCGGGAACCTCTGCCATTCCAGTGATGTTCGCTTCGACCTTGTTATTCGGGCTTGTTCGACCTGCAACACTGTTTCAGTGACCTTAAAACTGTTTAATTGCAGATAACAGAGCGGGGAACTAGCGTCGCCTTCCCAGGTGTTATGACCTAAATAACGGCTACCCTTCGACTGCGCTCAGGGTGGTCTGGTCAGTACAGCTTCCATGATTGCTCATACAAGCTCCGTCTACGAGAGCGGGGTTACTGACGGGTATGCAAATTTTTTAGGGTAACACTAAATTAGTTTAACGACTTAGTGGGACACAAACCAAGAGAGGGAAGCCATTGGTGACAGGAAATCCGCGATAATAAAGATCCGCGCTTTCTCACCTATGACTAAAATAAAATCCCCCATCTCAAATCCTCAATCTACGATCGCCCAACAAGGTCAACTGGTTGAGCTAGAAATTATCGACTTGGCCGACAGTGGCGACGGGGTAGGTCGCCTGGGTCAGCTAGTTGTTTTTGTCCCGGATACTGTTCCAGGCGATCGCGCCCTAGTCCGCCTCATGCAAGTCAAAAGCGACTCCGCAACAGGCAAACTCCACGAACTCACTGAAATATCCGACCGCCGCATCCGACCTATGTGCATTGTCGCAGATAAGTGTGGCGGCTGTCAGTGGCAACACATTGATTGGCACTACCAACTTGAAGCGAAACAAAATATAGTCATTCAAGCTCTACAACGTATCGGCGGATTCACCGCACCCCCTGTAGATCCAGTGTTAACCGGCCCTGACCTTACAGCTTTAGGCTATCGCAACAAAGCCACCTATCCCCTAGCAACCTCCTCCACAGGTCAAGTCCAAGCGGGTTATTACCAAAAAGGCAGCCATCGGTTGATTAACCTCAATCAGTGTCCCGTCCAAGACGAAGACCTTAATCCTTTATTGAAAGACATAAAAAAGGATATACAGCAGCGCGGTTGGAAGACCTACGATGAAAAGCAGCAAACTGGAGAATTGCGTCACCTATCTGTACGCATTGGACGGCGTACAGGTGAGATTTTGCTGACTTTAATAGTTCGGAGTGGCGATTTGCCTGGAATTGAAGCACAAGCTTCCGAATGGCTGAAGCGCTATCCTCAACTGGTAGGCGTGTGTTTGAATATCAACCCCCGCAATACTAATGTCATCTTTGGCCCAGAAACTCGCTGCATAGCTGGTAAACCTTACCTGCTGGAAATATTTTCCGGTTTAGAGTTTCAGATTCGCGCCGATACTTTCTTTCAAGTCAATAGTGAGGCCGCTGAGACGCTGTTACAGGTAATTGCGGATGAGTTGCACCTCAAAGGTAATGAAGTTTTGGTTGATGCTTACTGCGGGATTGGCACATTTACTTTGCCTTTAGCAAAATTTGTGAGTAAGGCAATAGGTCTAGAACTGCAAGGGGCCGCCGTCAAGCAAGCTCAGTTAAATGCTGAATTAAATCACTTGACAAATGTAGCTTTTTATGTTGGAGCAGTAGAAAAATTGTTACCGCAGTTGGATGTTACGCCAGATGTAGTTTTGCTTGACCCGCCGAGGAAGGGTTGCGATCGCACAGTTTTAGAAACTCTCGTCGCCACCCAACCCAGTCGCATCGCCTACATTAGCTGTAAACCCTCCACCCTCGCCCGCGATCTGAAATTCCTCTGCCAAAATGGAGGCTATAAATTACAGCGAGTACAGCCAGCAGATTTCTTTCCCCAAACCCCCCATGTTGAATGTGCAGCCTTTTTGGTGCGCTGAGGAGATGGGGAGCGGGGGAGCGGGGGAG
>NZ_JAQMUA010000211.1:0-2042 GCF_028330895.1 Kamptonema animale CS-326
AATGATTATTAAAAGCTATACTTGGGCAAGTTATAGTCAACAAAAAGTTATGTTTGACCGAGCTTGAATTGCCCATCAAGTGCGATGGCTGCGGCTGGCTACGCGATCGCGATTTTTTCTAACTTATTCAGCAAGCCCTAAGTAAATTCTTCTTCCTTCTACTTAGCTAGTGCTTTTCGTTTTCAGAAAACTATTTAATTCCGCAAAAGTACCGCCATAAGTAACAGTAGGATGCTCGTAACCTTTCAAATCAACGGCATACTGCTTAAAAACGTTGCTTCCTCCCAACTCCGAGAGGTATTTGTAAGTCGTCTCTCCTAGAGCAATATCCTTACCAATTTGCTTCGTGCAAGATTCTAGGCGAAAAGCTGCATTCACAGTATCTCCGAGAGCCGTATAATCTGAGCGATCGCTACTACCAGCATTTCCCACCATCGCATAACCCGTATTAATTCCCGCTCCCACTCGCAAAGGAAAGGGAAGGGGATAACGACTGCTAAGTTCGTCTGTGGCCTTATGAAGTTGACTTAGAGCTTGACAAATTCGCAGCATCTCATCCTGACTAACGCCGTTAGCCTTGTGAAACCAGACAGCCATGATCGCATCGCCAATGTATTTATCTACCCAACTACCATGCTCGCGGATAATTTGCCCTGCTTGGCGGAACCAACTACCGATCACTTCTGAGAGAATAGTTTCGTCGAGTTGCCTAGTCAAAACAGTAAAATCTCGGATATCCATTACCATCACCGAGATCAGACTGCGAACCGTCAAAGTAGCCGTAAAATCTTCAGAATCAGCCTCGATTAAGGGGCCACTAAGGCGATTGGTAGGGGGACAGTTAAACTCCAGTTCAGTTTGACCAAAGACTAGGCGATCGCTATTCTTCAAAGTTACAGGAATACTCACCCGCCGCCCATTGACAAAAGAGCCATTACGACTGCCCAGATCGATCAGGTAAAACTCTCCTGTTTCCATCCGTTGTAACATCGCGTGGCTGCGGGAAATCCACCGATCGCTTAATACGAAATTATTATCATCGCTCCGCCCAATAGTCCAGCAATTGCTGCCCACCAGAGGTAGATAGCGATTGCCCGCATCAGTGCGAAGTACCAAATGAGGAGTGGGTTGTAACGTCACCACAGGCCCTAAAAAATGCCTCAATAGCTGTTCAGATATGCTAATTTACAGCTTGACACTCTCCGGTCTAAAAACACGGGGATTCTTAAGGAAAAACTTTGGGGGATGAATCCGCCTCAAGTTTGATGCTTAAAGGGTTTGTCAATAAGCCCCTACCCGCAGTCTCAATGGTTGCTGAGCTTAGTCGAAGCATTGAGCCTGGGGCTACTTTTGCTTTGCAGATGATGTTTGCTGCACCGTTAACGTCTGCATTCAAGATTAAGCCCGCTTTAAGACGGTATAAACCTCGCTTAATTCCTTTCCCTGATGGTTGCCAACTGTCGGGTTTTTCACCAAATGCGGCTGGCAGTAAATCTCGGTCTAAAAAACTGGTTTTCGATCTGTAATCTTCCTCTTGGGCTACGAATCGCCACCCCCTCAATTCGCATTCTTGCTGCCATCTTTCTTTGACTTTAGCTATCGGTATTTGCACAAAATTTTGATTACTCTTAACCCCCATTTTTACTTCTGGTTTTTGCCCCTTAGCAAAATGCTCTTTTCTTTTGTTTCCCAGGGGCAACCTGACTTTATTACCCACAACTTTTAGAGCTTGATTGGGATAAGAAAGTAGTTGCTCAACTATTGTCCGATCGTTTCCCCTTAAATGCCAAATATCTTTTTGTACTGCGTACACTTTGTTTCACCTCGGTAGTTGAGCCTGTCGAAACTCCGTTAACTAACTTTACCATATTTGGCAAATATCTCACTGAGAGACTAAAGCCTCCTCTTGCCTTTCATCTCTGGACTAAAGTTTGAGGGTAGAGGGCTATTTTTTATAATTTCAAGCTACCAGATCCGGCCGGGGTTGCTTGAGTCGCTTACACCCTACAGCGCTTTTCCCGTAAGTATTGCACCATATAATC
>NZ_JAQMUA010000212.1:0-13447 GCF_028330895.1 Kamptonema animale CS-326
AAGTTGTAGATTGCATGGTTAGTTGTTAGTTGTTAGTTGTTGATTGTTAGTTGTTGATTGTTAGCTGTTAGTTGTTAGTTGTTGATTGTTAGTTGTTGATTGTTAGCTGTTAGTTGTTAGTTGTTGATTTCTGTCATTGCGAGCGAAGCGAAGCAATCCCAAGGTATACGAGTCAGTAGCCATATATATGCTATGTGTCATGTTCAGCCAAGCCTTTAGCCAGCCGCGCGAGGAGGCAGGAAGGATAATTGGTTGTCACGAAGTTAACCTTTAGCAACTCTAAAGTAGTCCTAAAGTATTGCGATTGCTTCGCTTCGCTCGCAATGACATAAACTGACAGTTAACTGTTAACAAAAATTAGATTTTCAAGAACCCCTCTGGATTCACAGTTAGGAGAGTTCGCCTTTGCAATCCCTCCTGATGTATGATCTCATTAGCTGCTAGCAAACCACTGCTAACTGCCCTTTCCATTAAACCACAAGGAAATGGCATTTTCACCCAATCGCCAGCAAACAAAAGATTAGGCACATTGCAAGAAGTTTGGGGACGTTCCGCATAACTTCCCGGTGGATAACCGGAAAAATTCTTTTGATTAACCAGTTCCCGATGTAACATATTCGCAGCTTTCAGTGAGGGCACAATTTCATAGAGTTCTTCCTCAAAAGTAGCCAGCAAAACTTGCTGATTTGGGAATTTTTTCTCTTTATAACAGTAAGCGTGTAATTCTACAACACTACCGCCAGTCTGCTGATGCCACTCGATAAATTGATCTTGAATTCGATGGTAAAGGGTAATGCTGTCGGTTAGTTGATAACCGGAAAGGGAAGTAAAGTTACTGTGTTCCCATTCAAAATCTCGGTCAAACCAGAAGCGAGCAACAGCAAATGGATCTGCCAAGTTCAACTTTTCTATCTGACTTTGTACTGACTGATTTACATCACCGCTCATTAAGGTAAACAGGTGTTGCACTCCTGGCACGTCAGTAGCAAAAACATAGTAATCTGCCTGCACTGTTTCTTGAGAGTTGGGGACAGAATTTTTATTGACAGCCGTTAATAATTGTAACTCATCTTGCTGTCGCTCAACTACTTTAAAACGCGGTAAATCCCTTCGAGCTGGCCCCGCGATCGCTCGTCCTTCAGTATCAAAAATTGCTCCGTGACAAGGACAATGAAATTTACCGTCATCCTCTCGTTTAACTGTACAACCTTGGTGAGTACAGGTGAGAGAAATTGCCTCTTTTCCATTCGCTGTGGTGGCAAATACGCGATCTCCTGCTCCGAAATATTCCGTAGCCGAACCATCATTAAGGAAAGAGTTTTTCTGTACCCAAAAAGGTACATTACTCTGGACGTTTCCTACTTGATAGCTCAAAGCATCAATCTTACCATTTTTGCAGTTAATGGCGGTGATAGCGACATCACTTAATACTTTTCCGCCTTTACTTTCAATTGCCTTAGCAATAGGGTTAACTAAACTTGTACCCATATCTTGCCGCGTACCGTTGAAGGCTAAACCCTCTGGATTTCCAAAAAAATAGAAGTGAAAAAATTGCATTAATTCTCCCACGCTCAATCGATCGGGAGCATTGAGGCTAGACTTAGCAAAGGGTAGAAAATACAAGTCGTAAAGTCCTCGCGGGAACTCATCTTTTACCCAGTCAGCAACGGATATATTATCGAGTCGCTGAAAACTTTTCTGAGCTTGGAAGCCGCCAATTTCTCTAAAAACTTCCCAGTGAGCAGGTTTGGTGAGATCGATTCCCCAGCGCAAACGGTTGGGAGATGATATGGCTAAATCAACTACATTCCAGGGAAAAGCTGAATGGTTGGGACGGAATACTTCCGGCTTGTATTTGCCATCTCGAAAGACCACAGCGTAGGATTCTAAAGAAAGAAAATTATCGGTAATTTTCAGTTCTTTAACTAGGCTATTGAGGTTATAATATTGAGGGAAGAAACCATGAAATCCGTGTTCCATCATAAAGGTTTCGTTGCCGACTTGGATCGGCCAACTGGCGATTTTGCCTCCGAGTTGAGGCGATCGCTCCAAAAGCGTCACGGTAAAACCCCTCTGAGAAAGTTCGTAGGCACTGGCGAGCCCAGCTAAGCCAGCGCCAACAACCACAACGCTTGTGGGGCGATTCAGGAGTCGTGGCAAGTTCAAACTATCTTGCTGAAAAACGGCTGGCTGCGGCTTTGAGAAGCGGGAGTAGCCCAGCAATCCTCCGGCGGCACTCACACCGAGCAATTTTAGGGCTGTCCGTCGAGAAACTGGTTGCGATCGCAGTGAATTGAATTGACTCATCAGCAGTACAGATTAACAGCGTCACGTTAAATGGGTAACAGACAATACGCCCAGACCGATCTTTGATGGCATAGGTCGTAGGGTATCAAGAAACCCTTAATCAGATTAACGTTGAGTGAGATTTCTTGCAGCGGCCGATGGGCAGTTTGGAGGCAATTTACTCGCGATCGCGGTTTTATCAAAAAACTGACTGCAAGCCCATTGGCAATAGCTGCCTGGGATAAACGCTGTCTCTTCTAACAATCCGCGTTACGATTAACTCTTTAATCGTTGATTTAATTTCTGAATCTTCCTAGCAAAATATTCTTGCTTGTGATTCAACTGTTTAGCAACTTCTAACCCTCTTTGATAGGCAGCTAAAGCTTGCTCGTAAGCCTTCAACTCCATATAAACTTGACCAATTCGATCGTAAGTTTCCATTACCCCATACAGATTGTAAGACTGCTGCTCGACAGTCAACTGTACTTGATAAATCTTCAAAGCAGCATCCCACTGTTTTTGCGAACGGTAGAGTTTCGCCATTTTTTCCAAGGCTTCGCTAGCCACAGCAAATTGTTGAACCACCAAGGCTGAGCTATAAGCTTCTTGATAGTATTGATTTGCTAAATTTAATTGACCGAGCACTTCGTAATTAGAGGCAATCTCCATTTTTAAAGGAGGAACCGCCTTAAGATTTTGCTGGCTCAAATATAGAGAAGTTAATTTTTCCCTAGCTGCGATCGCTTGCAAAGGTTTTCGCGACTGCTCGTACATATAAGCCAACTGTTTGAGCGATTCCTCTTCAGTGGGAGCAGCTACAGATATCGCCGTCGTCGTCGTACCATTACCAGACTCAGGTGGATTAGGATTTGGTACGGTGGGATCGACCACAAATAAATCGCGATGATCCTGAATTAAAGCTGCTAATTCCTCATAGACACCAGCCGCTTTTTCGTAGCTAAACCAATTAGCATGAATTTGCGCGATCGTCCTCAAAGTTTGCGCTTCTGTTAGTATCTCCGAGCGCGATCGCGCCACCTCTAAAATTTTTTGATAAACTTCCACTGCTGGCCCTTTTGCCCGCACCTGTTGAAAAGCTAAACCCAATCCTTGCAACAACTCGACATTCACAGGAGATTCAGACAAAACTTCCTTTTGAATAGCTTGTAACCGCTGGGTAATAAACTGCAATTCAAGCTGCTGACTCCGATCCCAAGCAATTTTACCAACCCGACTTAGCGCTTCTACTTCCGCCGCCGGGCCAAGATAACGTCGCAACCGCAATTCCCGATTCCAAATTTCAAAAGCTCCTGGCATATCCGCAGCTTGGAGCTTAGCTAACGCCTCTAAGTTTAACCGATCCAGAGCCGCCGCCAATTCTTGACTTTGCTCTGGATCGAGATTTTCACCTTTTTTAGGAGGTGTAGGCAGCAGGGGATCGGGTGTGGTAATCTCAAGCGGATTGGGAGAAAATTGATCCAAGGTGGGTTGATTAGTTTGGCCGTTAGCAACAGAACCAGCGCACAACCATAAAGAAAACAAGGTAAAACTTGCCACGCGAACCATTGCGTTACCACGACACCCAAGCCATTTCTGAACCGTCACATCTTGCATATCAAAACAATGCTACAAACAAATAAAAATAAATCAGGGAACCCCATCAATAAGTTAGCACACCTGTTAAGCCAGCGCATCTTGCACTTATTCAGTTTAGCCATAATTTTATTAACTTTGACTACAGCCTGTAGCCCTCCTCAAGCAGTAGCCAAGGATCGCACTTTCCTAGACCTCTCCCTCGACTTCTTAAGCGAGTATCAACTGCCCAAAATCAACTTTGATGATGTCCCCGTTGGCGGTTTATCAGGAATTGCTTACGATGGCAAAGGTACTGCGACTCCTACCGATCCTGCCTTTCGATTTTATGCCATCTCTGACGATCCCAGCGCATACGGTGACGCGAGATTTTATACTCTCAAACTCAAGCTGGCAGCGGCCGATACAGGAAAATTTGCCATCGATCGAGTCGCAGTTGAAGGTATTACTTATCTCGCTGACAAAGAGGGAAAAACCTTCTCGAAAGATTCCATAAACCCTGAAGGTATAGCCATTTCTCCCCGCAAATCAGTATTTGTTGCCAGCGAAGGCGTAACCCATATTGGCATTCCTCCTTTTGTCCGAGAATTTGACTTAAAAACTGGGAAAATCCGAGGAAGCGTACCCATACCAGAGCGGTATCTTCCCGATACCACAGATGAAAAGCAAGGGCGGGGAGTAGTTGACAATTTAGGCTTTGAATCCTTAACTATAGACCCAGAAAGCTGGAGTGCTGATGGTCTCGATCCGTTTCGGATCTTTACAGCTATAGAAGCCCCTTTAATGCAAGATAGCGACCCAGAACAGGTAAAAAATCTCCGTTTATTGCATTATGTCATAGTAGATAAAACAGCGCAATTAGTTTCAGAAAATTTCTATCAGCTCGATCCTGCTCCTTTGACTATTTTGAATGGATTAACAGAATTAGTAGCTATAGGTAAAGGCGGTCACTTGCTCAGTTTAGAGCGTAGTTTTGGGGTTTATGGATATGGCGCTAAGATTTTTCAGTTAGCATTGGGAGGTGCTACTGATACTTCTAGAATTTACAGCTTGAAGGGTAAGGTGACAACGGCTGAACCTGTGAAGAAAAAGCTATTACTAGATTTGAAGGATTTGGAAATTCCTCTGTACAATTTGGAGGGAATGACTCTAGGGCCGCGTTTGCCAGATGGTAGTCAGAGTTTAGTATTAGTGAGCGATGATAATTTTGATGAGGAGCAAAAAACTCAGTTTCTATTGTTTCGCTTAAAAGTATAGATAGGATAACGACAGTTTTGTTATCCCCTAAGAATAGTTGAGTAAGCCTTCAAAAAAAAGAAAATTTTTATTTCTATTTTCTCATCCTTCATTCCCTTCTTTCCCTAGACTCTAGCCCCTAACTCCTAGCAGGGCTGTTTCACGTTCAGATTTTTGAATCTCTGAAACTCTCGCTTAGCAAGGATTTCAGTCGATAATTTCTCATAAAAAGGTAGAAATTATTAAAAAATCCTGTTGGGCCTACTGTCAGAGGCTTTGGAGAGACTAAGATTGCAAATTGAACCTGATAATGAAACAGCCCTGACTTAGGCATTCTAACTAGAATTCAAACTGCATTCGCATACTCCCAACATAAATAGTAGGATTGCTACTAAAATTGTTAGGATTTACAATCAGATAAAAACTCGGTACGATCGCAACATTATCCGTCATGGGAAAATAGTAACTCGCTTCTATATCATACTGAGTTCCTCCATCTCCGCCACCAGCTACCAGAAATCGCCGCCCGGAGAGCACATCAAAAGGAACGACAAAAGATAAGGAGCCAATTGCCCCTTCTTTACCCAAGTCAGGGAAACCTAGCCCAAATTGAAAAGATTGGGCATTCACACTTTCATCCTTCATCTCTGAAGCTTTCGGATTTAAGCGAGTGTTGCTATAAGTATAGCGGCCGAAAATACCAAAATTAGCAGCTAACCGCCAATCAAAATTTAGACCAAAACTATTAGCCGCAGCATCTTCCAGCTTACCGCCAAAACCATCATCAGCAACCCCTTTAATCGGTCTTGTCGAAATTTGTCCGTCCTCATTAGGTCGGATACGGGTGCGGTCGTAAATCAGGCGGATATTCGCATTTTTACTAGGGGAATAAGTCAGTTCAGCCGTAAATGAGCGAGTATTTCCAAATAACCCGCGATTTGGTTGAGATGCTCCTGGAACATTTGCCATATAACCTAAATGGAGTTTAAGTTTATCGTTGAACTTCCACTTAGCAACTGCACCTGCACCTCGTCCCAAATCGTTCATCAGTGTAGTGCCAAAAGAGTTATAACTGCCAGCACCTTTACCGAAAATTGAAGTAAAGGCATTGGTATCAAAGTAACTCAACCAAAGTAAACGAGGGCCTACTGTTAATTCCAAGGAATTATTAACAGGAAAGCTGTAATAAGATTCCAATAATGACAGCTTATTATTACCCGCAGAAGTGGTGATGTCAAAGCTGGGAACCCCGAAGGTATTGTATAACCCCGCAGAGCTAAAAGCATTAGCAGCAGAATCGCCATTACCCACAGCTAGGCTAGTTACCAGGGAGTCGTCACCCGTGAAAGATGTTAGGAAAGAAATGACTGTAAAATAACTCATGGTTGTATTAGGATCGTTCCTAACTTCCGTGACAGTAGGTTTACCATTGGCATCACGTTGAGCTGAGCTGAAGGGATCTTCTGGGTCAATTCTTTCTACTTTTACGCCGGATGCAGCATTTGCTCCTACTAAATTAAAGCCCATCAAAGCACTCAGTTTAGTAGTAGTAGAAAACTGGTTAGCTTCTAATTCCGCTGTCCGAGCTTCTAAAATGTCTACTTGTCCCCGTAAGGTAGCTATTTCAGCGGCAAATTCTTCTTCCAACCGTTGCAGAGCGACTAAATCTTCTTTGGTAACAAAGCTAGTTGTCGATGCAGCAGTTAACTGGTTAATTTGGTCGAGGCAAGCGTTTAATCCCGCAGCAAATTCGTAGCGGGTTAAGGCGCGATTCCCTCGAAATGTGCCATCGGGATAACCTGCAATGCAGCCGTAGCGCTCAATTAGGGATTGCAATGCAGAAAATGCCCAGTCTGTAGGCTGCACGTCGGATAATTGAGAGACAGATGTTACTTGGCCGGTCAGAGTTTTTTGAGTGTCTTGGCTGATTTCGATTTGAGAGTCAAAAGGAGAGCCGGGAACAGTTGTTCCCGACTCAATCTGTGGCGGCTCGATTGGGTAGTTTGGGGAAATTGGCTCTGGGGAGGGAGCGGAATTGTCTTGCTTGGAAGCTGGTTCTATCTGAGCTGCTAGTAGGCTGTTATCGATGAAACTGTTCCATCCGCAGGCTATTCCCAAAATAAGCAGGCTGAGCTTTACAGAAGTAGAGAGATTATTTGTCATTGCGTCTTTAGAGCTTGTAGTGTATGAAAGTCATCTACCTGAAGAGAGATTAAAGACGCACCCGGTAACTTTCATTATGGAGGATGAATTAGATAAAAATGGGAAATAAAAGTTTTTTTCCTTAACCCACTGAAAATAGTTCTAACTAGCTTTTCTGCGATAGATTCTCTATATATCTTGCTATATTTTTAATATTGTTTTCATTTTTGGGTTGTCAGCAGTTCCAAAAGATGCTGCAATGCCTGCTATATAAGCTTTTTAATTAATCTGTGATAAAACTTAACTTAAAAAAGAGATAAATTATCTAAAATAAATCTAGTCTTAGTTAAGTATTATTCTCAATAGATGGAGCTAATTTCTAGGGGGTTAAGCGATCGCACTGAGGCTACTGATTCAGCTTGATTCCCATCTTCCCAATTATCCCACCGCCTTCTCAAACAGAAAAAGGAGGTACGCAATAGTTTTAAGACTTAGATGGTACCGACTTAAACGCCATACCAAAACCTAGTTCAATACATACAGCTTTTTCAATTTCTTTCCAATAACTATCCTCCAAAACACCCAGCTTATTCTTAATTCTTTGAACATCTACAGTTCTCATTTGACTCAAATTTATATATCGAACCATATCCAACCCGTTTTGTGGGCTTGGTTTAACATTGACAACAAACGGATATGTTTTTGTCCCAGGTAACAAAGGAGCAACTATTGTAGTTGCTCCATTTTGGTTGCCAATGTCATTTTGCAAAATTAAGCAAGGACGCTCTTTATCGGTTTCATTACCAATGACAGGTTTAAGATCGACCCACCAGATATCTCCTCGCTTGTAAGTCAATATCCCATTAGGCATTTAATCCATCACCTACTGTAATATCCCAAACAGAAATCTCTTCGTAAAGCTCTGGATCTTGACTCTGCTCTTTGTAAGCATCTGCTAACTCTTTCATGAAAATCCTTTTTTTCTCTTCCCATAAAACCTCATTGATAAAACTACTACGGTTAGTTGCTATCCGATCGACAAACTCTAACACTTCGTCATCTAAGGTAATACTGACTTTCTTACTCACGATCTGACCCATCCATCTTTCTAAACTTGGTAGGATTGTAGTGTCATACTAGCTAATCCTACTTTGATTGTCAATATCTTCAGGACTTACGCACTTCTGACGTAACGCCGCCCTCTGGCGGTATCTTTAACCGCCCAGAGGGGGACGTTACAAAGAGTTTAGGACTTACACAGTGGGCTCAGAAACCGGGTTTTTTACGAACATACTTTGTTCGATCGCACAGATTCGGTAAAAACCCGTTTCTTTGGTTAGAGTGCATAATTCCTGCAAACTGCTATAATAATGAAAAAATTATGAAATCAGTGTAGCCAATGTCACGGAACAAAGCATTTACTGTCCAGTTAGCGATCGCCAGCTCGATCTTAATCGGTTTAGGAGCTTGTACCAGACTTAACAATAACCTCCCTGTTGCTGGCTCCGTTGAGCCACAAGCCAATCTGCAAGCTCAAAAAGGTAAAAAAGTGATTTTGACCACCTTCACCGTCCTAGCAGATATGGCTCAGAACGTCGCGGGAGATAAAGCTGTAGTCGAATCTTTGATTAAGTCGGGGGCAGAAATTCATGGCTATGAACCTACGCCTAGTGACTTAGTGCGGGGAAAACAAGCAGATTTGATACTAGATAATGGTTTGGAGCTCGAACGTTGGGCCGCTAAGTATTATACTAATTTATCTAAAGTGCCGCATATTACCTTAAGTGAGGGAATTAAGCCTGTCGCGATCGCGGAAGATGCTTACAAGGGAAAGCCTAATCCCCACGCTTGGATGTCTCCGCAAAATGCCTTAATTTATGTTGAAAATATTCGTAAAGCTTTAGTCAAATTAGATCCTATTAATGCCAAATTTTACAATAAAAATGCTAGTATCTACAGCCAAAAAATTCGAGATATTGACCAAAAACTTAAACAAGAAATTGCTGTTGTCCCTCAGTCTAAGCGATATATGGTTAGTTGCGAGGGAGCATTTTCTTACCTCACCCGCGATTATGGGTTGAAAGAGGTTTATATTTGGCCAGTCAACTCCGAGCAGCAAGCTACACCTAAGCAGGTTGAAAAGGCGATTAATACCGTTAAAACTAATCAAATTCCAGTAGTTTTTTGTGAAAGCACTGTTAATAATGAAGTTCAGAAGCAAGTTGCTAAAGAGGCAAATGCTAAGTTTGGAGGAGTATTTTATGTAGATTCTCTCTCTCCCCCTAACGGCCCAGCTTCTACTTATTTAAAACTCCTAGAACACAATGTAACAATGTTAATTCAAGGATTGCAAGGCAAATTGTAAAACCATTCCTAATGCCGCCATCTTGGTGGTGACTTTACCGCCTTTCCGGGCGGCGTTACGTCAAGCATATATAAGTCATTACCTATTGAAATCTGGAGACCAAACCATGCTAGATGCAGTTAGTATTAAAGTTGAAGAAGTTACGGTTGCTTATAATGGCAAAATAGCTTTATCTGGAGCCAATTTAGAACTTAAGCCTGGTTCTATCAATGGTTTGGTGGGAATGAATGGCTCTGGCAAATCGACTTTATTTAAAGCTATTATGGGTTTTGTTAAACCTATTACAGGTAGAGTTTTAGTCGAAGGTTTACCCATTCGCAGCGCTCAAAAGCGAAATCTAGTTGCTTACGTTCCGCAAGCAGAAGAAGTGGATTGGAATTTTCCCGTTAATGTTTGGGATGTGGTAATGATGGGGCGCTATGGCTATATGAATTTATTGCGAATTCCTAAGCCTATAGATCGCCGAATTGTCAGAGAAAGTTTAGAGCGAGTGCAGATGTGGGATTTGAAAGATCGTCAAATAGGCGAACTCTCAGGAGGTCAGAAAAAACGGGCATTTCTGGCACGAGCTTTAGCGCAACAAAGCACAATTTTACTACTCGATGAACCTTTCACGGGTGTAGATATTAATACTGAAAAAGCTATGATTGATTTGTTATTAGGATTGCGAGAACTAGGACACACAATCTTAGTTTCTACCCACGATCTCGCTTCCATTAAGACTTTTTGCGACCAAGTTGTACTGATTAATCGCACTATCCTCGCCTATGGAAAAACTTCAGACTTATTCACTGAAGAAAATCTGTCTCGGACTTTTGGTGGTTCTCTGGGAGAACTCTAATAAGACTTAGGGAAAACCATCTGTAATGCCGCCCGGAAAGGCGGTAAAGAACAGCCAAAATGGCGGCGTTACTACACAAGACTGCGTAAATTCTATCTAATTCAATCAAACTCGCATTATTGACATACTACAGGAGAATTTATGATGGATATTTGGCAATGGTTTATGGCTCCTTTAGCCCATGAATTTATGGTTAAGGCTGTTTTAGTTAGTATGCTTGTTGGTGTTGTCTGTTCCGTTTTGTCCTGCTATATGACCCTCAAAGGTTGGGCATTAATGGGGGATGCCGTGTCTCATGCAGTGATGCCAGGAGTGGTAATTGCTTATTTGCTGAATATTCCCTTGGCAATTGGTGCTTTTGTATTTGGAGTTGGTTCCGTTGTGGCAATTGGATTTATTAAATCTAAGACTAGGATTAAGGAAGATACTGTTATTGGACTTGTGTTTACTGGCTTTTTTGCACTAGGTTTAGTTTTGATTTCTAAAACACAAAGTTCTGTAGATTTAACCCACATTCTATTTGGCAATGTTCTCGGCATTTCCGATGGCGATATTATCCAAACGATTGTAATTAGCGTAATTGCTTTGGTTACAATCGCTATTTTCAGAAAAGACTTTCTGCTATTCTGTTTCGATCCAACTCATGCTCGTTCGATCGGAATTAATACCGTAGCATTATATTACACGCTACTTTCTTTATTGTCTTTAACTGCTGTTGCTGGATTACAAACTGTTGGGATTATTTTAGTAGTTGCAATGCTAGTAACACCGGGAGCTACTGCTTATTTGTTGACCGATAGCTTTGACTATATGATGTTATTAGCAACTGCTTCTGGAGTTTTTTCTAGTGTAATGGGACTCTATGCTAGCTATTATCTAGATGCCTCAACTGGTGGCTGTATTGTTGTCGTCCAAACTTTGCTGTTTGTTCTGGCAATGATTTTTGCTCCTAAACATGGTCTACTGGTGCGAACTAGGCAAAATATTTAATTCTGTAATAGCAGCGAAGCGCTTTACAGAAAACGCAATCTCTGTGTATAATTGACCTATTGACAAAAATTTGGAATCATGTCCACTACTTCTTTCCTACCCGAAGCTCTAGCTCGAATTGTAGAGCGTTTTCAGCGCCACTCCGACCCTAAAAGGCGTTACGAGCAATTACTCTGGTATGCCAAGCGGCTACCGGAGTTCCCAGAAAGCGATAAATTACCTGAAAATAAAGTTTCTGGCTGCGTCTCTCAAGTTTATATTACTGCCAAGTTAGCTGATGGTAAAGTTTCCTTTCAAGGCGATTCCGACTCTCAGTTAGTAAAAGGATTGGTAGGGTTACTGGTGGAAGGTTTAAGTGGATTAACGCCAACAGAAATCACTAGCGTTTCTCCCGACTTTATTCAAGATACCGGTCTGAATGTGAGCTTAACTCCTTCCCGCGCTAATGGGTTTTACAACATCTTTCAAATGATGAAAACTAAAGCATTAGCATCCCACGAGGTCAGCAATTAAAAATTAATTAAAATGAAGTAAAAAATAGAAAGCCATGAGCAAAAGTGCATCCTTTATTTCATCTACTAATAGCAAAGAGAGGAAAATCCAGGAGTATATTTGGAACTGGGAAGATCGACAAATCTCAGTAATTTATGAAAGCCAAGGACAAGGAAAACCAGTATTACTTTTGCCAGCATTAAGCACTGTTTCCTCGCGATTAGAAATGCAGCCTTTGGCAACCTTATTAGCTCCCCAGTTTCAAGTTATCACCTTAGACTGGCCAGGATTTGGTGACTCATCACGCCTTGCACTCAACTATCAACCGCCATTATATCATCAATTTTTAAATGATTTTATCGAGGCTATTTTTAACACTCCCATATCAGTAATTGCCGCCGGTCATGCTGCGGGTTACGTGATGGAGTTAGCTCAAAAACAGCCTAATTTTTGGTCAAAAATTGTTTTAGCCGCTCCAACTTGGCGAGGGCCTTTACCAACAGCAATGGGAGAACATCGCAGTTGGTATGGAATATTGAAAGAATTAGTACGATCGCCCTTTCTAGGTCAGTTGCTCTACAAGCTCAACACCACCCCTTCCTTCCTGGAATTTATGTACCGCCGCCACGTCTACGCCGATCCCGATAAAGTTACAGCCAGTTTTATTCAGCAGAAATGGCAAATAACACAGCAACCTGGTGCAAGATTTGGTTCTGCTGCTTTTGTGACTGGAACATTAGATCCCGTACAGAAACGAGAGCGATTTATCGCCAATTTTGAACAATTAACAGTTCCAGTAATGGTTGTAATCGGCGAAAATACCCCACCCAAATCAAAAGCTGAAATGGAAATATTAACTGAATTGCCAGGAGTAGAAACGCGAGTTATTCCGGGTTCTTTAGGGCTACACGAAGAGAATGCAGAAGCTTTGTCAGCAGCCGTGAAATCTTTTCTATAAGTAGCTATAAGAATTTTGAGCCTTATAGCTGGATCAACAGCGGCTAAAGGTTCTGCTTCTGCTGGTGGGAACTGTTTAGAGTTCAAATAAATATAAGTTGAATGAAACTGGGCGAAGATAAGCCAGCTTAAAAAATCTCCCTTTTAAGGACTCAAATGAGCAGTAAGCTTTGCCAAAGCTTCCTTTACTGCTATTGGTAATTGGCGCAGAATCTTACCCTTCTCGCGATCGACTCCCACCAAAGTTACCTGGGCACTCACATATAATTCCTTACCATCAGGAGATTGAATTTCGTAGTCCCAAAGCAGCCTCACGCCCTCGCTAGCACTCATCCGCGTTCTGACTGCAACTGTTTGGCCCATCTGCACGGCTCGATGGTAGCGTACAGAAAGTTCCACCACAGGCATTGGTGACAAGTTAAGAAGAGCGCTCGAAAGTCAAGAGGGACTTTCTCTAAAAGCTCAAACGTGTGAAACTCAGACTGGATGAGTCATCTAGCCCCGGTGAATCCCCATGAGCCGAACCCGAAAAACTAATAGAGACC
>NZ_JAQMUA010000213.1:0-12585 GCF_028330895.1 Kamptonema animale CS-326
AGATAGGGTCATTAGCCATTAGCCATTAGCCATTAGCCATTAGCCATTAGCCATTAGCCATTAGCCATTACCAATTACCAATTACCCTTACCAATGCGCCATAATTCATCTACAAATTTCCTAGAAATAGCTGAATATATATCCATAGCTGCCTCAATCTTTGGAGTAATTGCGGCTGCGGTTCTCGCTCAGAGTATTTATGCCGTTGTACCCATAGTTTTATCACTTTTACTGAACCTAATTAATCGCAACAGATTACAGCGACAAACAAAGATAACAGCAGCCTCCACAAGCGATCGCCTCAACCAACATAGAGCCTTAGTAGAGCAACTGATAGAACAGTTAAAAACAACTTCCTTAGCTAACGCTAACCCCCACATAGAAAATGACGGTCAAAATGTTGAGCCAGTAGAAAACTTACAATCTATAGTTTCAGCAATTAAGCACTTGCGGCAACGAGAAAATATTTTAGAGCAAACTATTAAGCTCGTGCAAGCTGAGTTAGACATCATCAGCAAACAATTCAAGCAGCGACCAGAATTAGAGCAAATTGACAGTTTAACTACAGTGATCCTCGACTTGCAACAGTTTATTAATCAATTGCCACAGTGGGGAAATTTGCAGCAACGGCAATTAATAGAACTTCAGGAAAAAGTAGATAATGCTTTAGAAAAGCTATCTGAAGAAATCGGGAATATACCCAATATAGTTGAATCTGCTGTACAGCGTCAGGTGAATGGAATTAACCAGGAGATAGTAGAAAAGTAGGTTAGGTGGAACGCCAAAACTAGAAAAGGGTGAGGAAAATCAGATTATTAAGGGCGATCTTAACCACTTATAAATATGAGAGGTGTAAAAACATGGCAAGAAGCAGGCATATCTCCAGAAGATGCTAGGAGAATTCAGAATGCAGCCAATCGGACAAAACAAACCATCATAGTTGTTGGCAGTAGAGCAAACCGGACAAATAGGCTAAGTTCTGATTGGGACTATATAATGTTAGGTAACTATCGCCAACGGCATTCTGCTCGCAGTTCCATCCCTCGTGGTACAAGTGGCGACGAAATTAATAGTTTAGGCCGAGAAACGGGAATAGATATTTTTACGGGTTCCCTGATACCAGGAGAACATCACGTTATATTTGAGCCAGACTTAGGAGAAACAAATGAATCTAGCCGATCAAATTACACTTAATCAAATTCGACAAGAATTAATTAGCCAAGAAGATGCGAAAAACTGGTTTTTGAGCTTTCCACCTGAAGAGCAGCAAGAGATATTGCTGCGGCTATCCTACATAATTATCCAAGCAGGAGCGCGAGATGAAGATGTTTCCCTAGCCATTTCTCAATCAAAACTTCGCCCAACTTACACTCCTTGCGTGTTGCTCGGCAAAGGGCGATTAAAAGAACAAATGGTCAAAATTGTTCAACTGCCGACATCAGAATTTTTGAAGGCTTTTCTTTTATTAATGAGTTTATTCGCAATTGCCGATGCACGACGGTACAGTGAATATTGTCAGGATGGTTGTAGCCACTGGTGGCATCGCGATTTAAGCGATCGCAAAACTTTAGATGAAATTTGCCATGAATTTCAACAGAGCATTCTAGTTTAGTTTGCTGTATTAAACTCAGCGAAACTCTCACTATTCTCGCGAACTCGCGCCGACAAAATAAAAAGCGATCGCTTTTTTTAGAAAAAAGCGATCGCCAATATCAGTTACTAGAAATCAGTTGCAAAGAGCTAGCATAATCTAACCAATAACAACCCAAAAAACAAATGCACCCAACACCATTTCCCTACTAGAAATCTTGGGGTAACAAAGAACTCAAGCGATCTAATAAAGGGTCAGGCTCCCGGCGCGAAGCCTCAACCTCAGCATTTGACTCTACAGTAAAATGCTCCTCCGGTTCAGGCTCCACCCGTCTAGGCTCTACCGCCATTGCAACTTGGGCAAACTTAGTATTGACACTTGCCTGCAACTGTTCTAGCTGTTCGCTAAGTTTAGTCAGGTGGCGTTCCAACCCCTCCACACGGCTAATTTCCTCAGCAGAAACATTGAGCTCAAACTCAGCAAACTTGAGCTGAAGTTCAGCAATCCGCTGTTCCAACCGCTGAAAACTAGGAGTAGGCTGAGCAGACTCAGAAACAGATAAAAACTGCCACAAAGCCTGCTTGCAGAGATTGCTGAAAGTTTGGTACTGAGTCAGGACTAACTCTTTTTCGATAGCCGCCAACAAAGTTTGATCCGCAGCATCCTCCGTAAATGCCACCGAGAAATTCCCCTTATTTTTTGCCCAGAGTGCCATAGGGTTCAAGCCTTATTCTGTTACTTATTTCAATGTAGCTAGCTGGGCCTCTGCATAGATATACTGTCCCAAAGCATTAGCTTCGCGCGTCGGCTTAGCTAAGTGAGCCTTAAGATTAGCCTCTTCTACCAGTGGTCTGAGAACTTCCCAGAAAAATTCACCACCGCCACCAGTGAAAACAACATCAGTTACCCGCTCTGGCAGCCATTCCATTAACCGCTCAGAGAGCTCAGTAGCAAAACTTTTACGCAACGTAGGCAGAATTTCATCTAAATTAATCTGCTTATTCGAGCCTCTTGGCCTGTAGAAACGCTTACCCTCTTCTTTGTGAACAGATTCCAGCAGCGACAGAGATTGAGGGTCTGCCTTACCTCCAGTCTTGGCAATCACTTGTTCAGTAACTTGTTCGTAGAACTTGTTCATCGCCAAAGAATCGCTCTTGGAAACGGCCCGCGCAAAACGGAAACGGTCTACCATCAAAAAGTCAGTAGTTTGGTGTCCAATATCCACAACAGCTACCGACAACTCCGGCAACTCCGGCGAAAATTCCTTATTGTCTTGAGCTTCGCACCAGATCAAACTGCCAAACCCTTCAGGCATTACCCAAACTTGGCGAATGTCAATCTCAACGCGATTGCCTCGATAAACCAGAACATGGGGAGCCTTTAGTTGGCTGATAATCTGTTCCTTTTCCTTCTCAAACTGCTCCTGGGAATAGAAAGGCAGACCCAGCACAACAGCCAACTCGCCCTTCATCTGAAAGTATCCAACACAGGAAAAAACCTTGACCAGTGCATCTACTACCTTAGATTGGTCAGCGGTGCCGAGATGAGCGCCAAAGTCGGCAGCTAGTTGACCGATCGCGTACCCGTTGCCCTGGTACTCTAGCCACATATCCAACAGGGGGTCTGTCGCTTTAGATTCAAAACTACCGCCTCGTACCTTCTCAACTGACTCCTTGGCAACATTAGACGGGATGAAAACCACGCCATTCGGATTGCGGCTCACACAAGCTTTAGTGGCTGTCCGGCCCAAGTCAGCGCTGAGAATGTTTTTAGTCGAATCAGCTACCTGTCTGGCGAGCATAGCTGGATTGGGAACAAGCTGTCTAGTTGTTGTCATTATAAATGTGTTACCTCACTGAGCCTCACCATTATCATGCCTTATCCCTTGACACTGCCAGAGTTAAAAGCAGCAAGTTTTGTGGCGATTCTTATAACTTTACCCAGATCGGCTTTCAATTGAGCATCGGATCTCCAATTCTCCTGCGATCCCTCACTCAAGAGCTCCCCCGCCCCCCGCTCCTCTATTCCCCCGCTTGCTCTAAAACCTATTGTTAAGTTAAATTTAGTTAAGATTCTGAGTGTTAAGCTCCGCTGCACTTCCCCAGCGCTGCGCTTTTATCTGATTTATCCACTCTTAGAGCTAATTGCATTTGTCAGTAACTCAGGGCTAAAGCCACTGAGCTTGTAAGAGCAAGTCTCAAAGCAAGCTATTCTGACCAGCCTAAGTCTTAACGACTACGTTATTTGGGTCACGACACCCCGGAATCCGAAGCTAGTTCCCTGCTCTGTCGTTTGCAATTAAACAGTTCTAAAGTCACTGGAACAGTGTTGCAAGCCTAACAAGCCCTTATAACATTGGCGAAGCTAACATTACCCCGCAAGGGAGGCCTAACAAAGGCAACCATTATGCGTACAGGATTGCGAGGTTTGAGATGGTAATTGTCCCATCGAAAGTACATTACAAAAGTACACCAAGCTAAGCAATTCCAAGGCGGTAATGGATACGAAGATTCACGGTGGTTAAAACCACCCGCGTCGTTTCCTTCTCAGGTCTAAAGACTCTGAGTTTCGCACTTACCGAGCTTTTTTATGAAAATAACGTGGAAAACTGCACTACTTTGGACTTTACCAGCTTTAGTTATCGGATTTTTCCTGTGGCAAGGGGCCTTTGCTGCTTCCCCCACAGATATGAGCAAGAACACTGCTAGTACCCGCATGAGCTATGGCAGATTCTTGGAGTACCTTAACGCCAGTAGAGTAACTAGCGTTGACCTCTATGAAGGGGGTCGCACGGCTATTGTGGAGGCGATCGATCCAGAACTGGATAATCACGCGCAGCGGTGGCGGGTAGATTTGCCAGCAAATGCTCCTGAATTGATTTCTCAACTCAGAGATGCCAATATTGCCTTTGATACTCACCCTACACGCAATGACGGCGCACTCTGGAGCCTAGTAGGAAACTTAGTTTTCCCGATTCTGCTGATCGCAGGTTTGTTTTTTCTCTTCCGCCGCAGCAATAATGTCCCCGGTGGGCCTGGTCAAGCGATGAATTTCGGGAAATCGAAGGCTCGTTTCCAAATGGAGGCTAAAACGGGTGTTGTCTTTGGTGATGTGGCTGGAGTTGAAGAAGCGAAAGAAGAACTTGAAGAAGTGGTGACATTTCTGAAAAAGCCGGAACGATTTACTGCTATTGGCGCGAAGATTCCTAAAGGTGTGTTGCTTGTAGGCCCTCCCGGAACTGGTAAAACTTTGCTGGCAAAGGCGATCGCAGGTGAAGCGGGTGTTCCTTTCTTCAGCATCTCTGGTTCGGAATTTGTGGAGATGTTTGTCGGCGTTGGTGCTTCCCGCGTTCGGGACTTGTTTAAGAAGGCTAAGGAAAATGCTCCTTGTATTATCTTTATTGATGAAATCGATGCTGTAGGCCGTCAGCGGGGTGCAGGTATTGGTGGCGGTAACGATGAACGGGAACAGACTCTCAACCAATTGCTGACGGAAATGGACGGTTTTGAGGGCAATACTGGGATTATTATTATTGCGGCTACTAACCGCCCTGATGTGCTTGACTCTGCTTTGCTGCGTCCGGGTCGGTTCGATCGCCAGGTGTCGGTGGATACGCCGGATATTAAGGGTCGCTTAGAAATCTTAGAGGTTCACGCTCGAAATAAGAAACTGGGTGCGGATATTTCTTTGGATGCGATCGCCCGCCGTACTCCTGGTTTTACTGGTGCTGATTTGGCGAATTTGCTCAATGAAGCAGCGATTTTAACCGCTCGTCGTCGTAAGGATGCGATTACGATGTTGGAGGTTGACGACGCTGTAGACCGCGTTGTGGCGGGTATGGAAGGTACTCCTCTGGTGGATAGCAAGAGCAAGCGTTTAATCGCTTATCACGAAATTGGCCACGCGATCGTGGGTACGATTATTAAAGCTCACGATCCCGTACAGAAGGTAACTTTAGTCCCTCGCGGACAAGCACGGGGTTTGACTTGGTTTATGCCGAGTGAAGACCAAGGATTGATTTCGCGATCGCAAATTCTCGCCCGGATTATGGGCGCTTTAGGTGGTCGCGCCGCCGAAGAAGTAGTTTTCGGCGATGCTGAAGTTACTACTGGTGCAGGTAACGATTTGCAGCAGGTAACGGGAATGGCCCGGCAAATGGTAACTCGCTTTGGGATGTCTGACTTAGGACCGATGTCTCTGGAAGCACAACAGAGTGAAATATTTTTGGGTCGAGACTACACAGCGCGATCGGAATATTCTGAGGAAATCGCCTCTCGCATTGATGGTCAAGTCCGGTCAATAGTCGATCATTGCTATAACGAAGCTCGCCGAATTATCCGCGAAAATCGCACAGTCATTGACCGTTTAGTTGACCTATTGATCGAGAAAGAAACGATCGACGGTGAAGAGTTCCGCCAAATTGTTGCTGAATACACTTTTGTTCCTGAAAAAGAGGAGTATGTGCCTCAGTTATAGGGGCGGATAAAGAAACCGGGTTTCTTAGAAAAATCTCAGATTCTCTGCGAGATATCTAGTCAGAAACCCGGTTTCTAGTTTCTAGTCTTTTCGTGCGTAAATCCTGTATAGGATTTCTAGTAAAAAATAGCTAATTCTATGAACATTAGTCTTACACCTGAACAGGAAAAGTTTATTGATTTACAAATAAAAAGCGGTGGCTATTCTTCTGCTGATGAAGTAATTGCACAGGCATTGCAACTGCTTCAAGAAAACTACCGTAATTCGGTTGAACAGCGTCTGGAAGAACTACAACAGAAAATAGCAAGTGCAACTGAACAAATAACCAAAGGACAACTAACTGACGGCGAAATAGTTTTTGCCAGAATCCAGGAAAAAATTCGCCTGCTTTCTGAGGCTCAGCCAGAAACATGAGTAGCTACAATTTTACAGATGATGCTATCCAAGATATAAATGAAATTTGCGATTACCTATCCACTAAAAGTTATAATGCCGCTAGCCCCTTTTTTGATACACTAAGGCAGAAATGTAAACTTGTGGCAAATTTTCCCAATATGGGAAAAAGTTACGAGTATTTATCGCCCAACTTGCGTGGTTTTATAGTTGATGATTATAGCAACCGCCAAGGCGCTTAGGACGTTCTGATTTCCTGCCACCAGATTCTATTCCCTTCTTCCCCTAGCCCCTAGTCCCTAGCCCCTAGCCCCTAGCTATATATCATTTTCTACTATCCCACAGAAGCGGGAATTAATGTTGCTCGTATCTTGAGTGGTTATCGCAACTTTGAGCATATTTTCTCGCCAAACAGCGACAACTAAATCTACAAATTTTGCAAAGTATCGACCATCAAATTAGATTACACACGACAAATGATAAATCCAGCAGAATATCGGCAACGGCGCGAACAGTTAATGGCTAAAATTGGCAGCGGCACCGCAGTATTTCGCAGTGCCCCAATGGCAGTAATGCACAATGATGTCGAATATGCCTATCGCCAAGATAGCGATTTTTTATACTTAACTGGTTTCAATGAAGCCTCCGCTGTAGCAGTATTTGCACCCCATCACGAAGAACACAAATTTGTACTATTTGTCCAGCCAAAAGACCCCGAAAAAGAAACTTGGCATGGCTATCGCGCTGGCGTAGAAGGCGCAAAAGAAATCTACGGTGCAGATGAAGCTTATCCTATTAATGAATTGGATGAAAAACTACCTCAATATTTAGAAAAAGCCGAGCGAATTTACTATCATTTAGGGCGCGATCGAGTTTTCAACGAAACTCTTCTCAAACACTGGCAGCGCTTAATGGCAACCTATCCAAAACGTGGTACTGGCCCAACTGCCATTGAAGATTCTAACATAATTTTACACCCAATGCGTCTCGTTAAAAGCGAAACTGAATTAGCATTAATGCGGAAAGCCGCTGATATTTCAGTTGAAGCTCACAATCACGCAATGCAATTCGCAAAACCGGGGCGTTACGAGTATGAAATCCAAGCAGAAATCGAGCATATCTTTCGCCTACGGGGTGGAAACGGCCCTGCTTACCCTTCAATTGTCGCATCAGGTCGTAACTCTTGTATTCTCCACTATATTGAAAATAATCGTCAACTTCAAGAGGGAGACTTATTACTAATTGATGCAGGTTGTGCTTACGATTACTATAACGCCGACATTACCCGCACATTTCCCGTAGGTGGCAAATTTACTCCCGAACAAAAGACAATCTACGAATTAGTTTTAGAGGCACAGTTACAAGCAATTGCCGAAGTTAAACCCGGAAATCCTTACAGCAAAGTTCATGAAACTGCTGTGCGAGTTCTAGTACAAGGTTTAATGGATTTAGGCCTCCTGTGTGGTGACATTGAAGAGATAATTAAAGAAGAGAAATACAAGCCATTTTATATGCACCGGACTGGACACTGGTTAGGGTTAGACGTTCACGATGTCGGCGTTTATCAGTACGGCGAAAATCCCCAACTTTTGCAACCAGGACAAGTTTTGACAGTCGAACCAGGAATTTATATCTCTCCAGAAATAAAACCAGTAGAAGGACAACCAGAAGTCGATCGAAAATGGCGCGGAATTGGCATCCGTATAGAAGACGATGTGTTAGTAACATTAGATGGTCATCAAGTTTTGACAGCCGCAGTACCTAAATCTGTGGAATCATTAGAATGGTAATGATTATCTAAATAGGCACTTTTACTGATTTGGACTTAACCAATCAGACTTAAAATCCGATTGCTGTCCCCTTTAAAAATGTTGCGATAAGAGGGGAATGCAGAAATTGGATTTTTTGTGTAGTTGCATTTATTTAATCCTAAAGTTAGATGCAAAATTTGCAATTTTATGTTTTTCCAGCTTTATAAAAAATTTTCCAATCAGCTTTAAAAGCGAGTAAATTCAGAACTTTACATATACTTGCGGTTTTTACTGAGACTAGCAATTGTTGGGATACCAAAACTGCTAGTAACACGCAAAGGTAACAAACGAAACTCCCTCTTTTCCTGCCAGAATTCGCAATATCAGTGCTGATGAGCTAGGGATATAACCATTGCTACTGCGAAAATATTTTTGAAAACAGTTGCTTTTCTACGTCCCCATTTAACCAAATCTAGCGCGAAAGAGTTGCATTAACTTTGAACTATAGTTTTTACGTGAAATTACGTAAATTCTAAATCAGGAAACTTTATAAAAAAAATTACTTTATTTGGGAACTAACTTTTTTTACCTCTAGTCATAGTCAATATATAGGTGCATCTCAAAAGCAGCAAATATATCTGTTGCATAACTCCATATACCCACAAAAGTTGTGGGTAAAAGTTGTTTTAACTTCTGGGGTATTGAGATGCACTTGTTTTTTTGGACTAGCTTTCTTCTGCTTAATTTTGTGAGGTATATCCTATGGACTTAGAAAATCAACAACTAGGAACTACACCTAGCCCCATATCAAGCAATCCTGTAGGAACTACAACTAGCCCTATATCAAGCGATCCTGTAGGAACTACAACTAGCCCTATATCAAGCGATCCTGTAGGAACTACAACTAGCCCTATATTAAGCGATCCTTTAGGGACTACAACTAGCCCCATATTAAGCGATCCTTTAGGGACTACAACTAGCCCCATATTAAGCGATCCTTTAGGGACTACAACTAGCCCTATATCAGACAACAATTCGACGGGGACTTCCACAAGTTTCACCCCAATTTTCACCACCACCGCTATCGATGACAGTTCTACTGGAGTTACCCTCGACTCCCTGTATGATGAAACAACTTATCTGGAACAAAATCCAGACATCAAAGAGGCCATTAAAGAAGGTAAATTCAAAAATGGCAAGGAACACTTCGACAAATTTGGTAAAAAAGAGCAGCGCGAATTTAGCTTCATTTTCAGCGCCAAATACTATCTTGCTGCCAACAAAGATGTAGATGAAGCTTACCAAAAAGGAGATGTCAAAGATCCTGTAGAACACTTCCTTAAGTTTGGTCAATACGAAGTCAAGCGCGAGACTAGCATCTTCTTCAGCAGTAGCTATTATCAAGAAAAGAACATCAGCGTCCAAGACGCTATAGGAAAAGGGGAAGTGAAAAGTGTCGGCGAACACTTCATCAAGTTCGGGATCAAACAAGAACTTAGCTTCTCTGCAATATTCGACAGCGAATTTTACCTGAAGAAATATCCCGGAGTCAAAGAAGCGATTGATAAAGGCGAAGTAAAGAGTGCAGCCGAACACTTCTTAAAATACGGGATGGAAGAAGGCCGAATTTGCACTTCCTTGTTCGACAAAAACTATTACAAAGCAAAATATCCCGACGTTGACGACAAGATCAAAAAAGGCAAATTCAAAAGTGCCTTTCAGCAATGGCTTAAAGAAGGATATTTTGAGGGTTTTAGCCCCAACGCCCTGATCGATCTTAGCTATTACGAACAAGAAAATCCCGGCGCAGACAAAGACATCAAAGACGGCAAATTTATCAATCTCCTCGACCAATTCCTGAAAAAAGGATTAAAGGAAGGATTTAGCGCCAATGCCATCTTTGATATCGAATTCTACGGAGAAAAGCATTCAGAAGCAAAGGATGCTGTCAAGTCAGGGAAATATAGCAGCCTGTTTGAATATTTCCTCAAAGAAGGTCTCCAAAAAGGTGACATCTGCACTTCCTTATTCGACGATGAATTTTACAAGGAAGAACATCCAGAAGCACTTGAAGCTGTCAAATCCGGTAAATACAAAACCATCTTTGAATACTTCCTCCAAGAAGGAATGGTCAAAGGTGATAACCCCAATGCTCTTTTTGATGGCGAATTTTATTTAGACAGCGATTCCGAAGCAGCTACCGCTGTCCGTTCGGGCAAATACAAAAATGCCCTTGAATACTTCCTCAAAGTCGGTATCGCCAAAGGCGACACTACTAGCCCCCTATTTGACGCTGAATTTTATCTAGAAACTAACGCAGAAGCGTCCGCAGCCGTCAAGTCCGGAAAATATAAGAGTGCCTTTGAATACTTCTTGAAAGTAGGATTTGGCAAAGGCGACATCCCTACAGCCCTTTTCGATGCTGATTTTTACAGCCAGCAAAATATCGATGTAGACATTGATATCAAAGGCGGGAAGTTCAAGAATAAATTTGAACACTTCCTCAAAAAAGGGATTAAAGAAGGATTAAGCTTTAATCCTCTGATCGATCTGAATTTTTACAGCCAGCAAAACGTCGAAGTAGACATCGACATCAAAGCAGGTAAATTCAAGAACAAAATTGAACACCTGCTCAAAAAAGGTCTGAAAGAAGACTTGAAGATCAGCGTTTGGTTTGATAAAGACTTCTACATTAAGCAAGGTAACGAACTAGGCGATCGCATCGGCAAAGGTAAATTCAAGAGCGCCTTCTACGACTTTATCAGCAAAGGCATCTTTGAAGACAAGAGCCCCATTTCCTTTTTTGATGTCGCCTACTATCGGCAGAACTTCAAAGTTGAAGGCAAGAGTAGCTTCCTCTTCTTCCTCAAAACCGGGGCGGCACGCGGCGACATCCCCACCACCAACATCAATAGCTTTATCCAGTTTATCCAGCAAAATCAGTTAACTGTCATCATCAACCTTCCCGGAAATGTCCCAGGAAATGACACCCTGGAAACACCACAACAAGGTGATATTACTTGGACGGGTACAAACGGGCCTGACAGAAAGCAAGGATTTGCTGGCAACGATAACTTGGACGGCCGAGGCGGCAACGACTTCCTGTTCAGCGGGCCAGGTAATGATTTCCTCCAAGGTGGCGAAGGTAACGACTTCCTAGACGGCGAACAGGGTAACGACACTCTCGTTGGCGGCCCCGACAACGATACACTATGGGGCGGCCAAGGAAGTGATTCCCTCTTAGGTGGTGCTGGCAACGACTTCCTGTTAGGCGAACAGGGCGAAGATACCCTCAAAGGTGAAGCTGGCAACGACACTCTCCTCGGCGCTCAAGGCAATGATTTACTCGAAGGTGGAGAAGGTAACGACTCCCTCAGTGGTGGTCAAGGTGCCGATGTCTTTGTCTTCGGCACAACTGTTGGCAGCGATATCATCTCTGATTTCGTCAGCTCAACCGATAAGCTAAAAATCACTTCCTCTGGAACTGTGAGCGTATCGTTCACCGGTTCTTCTGCTGTATTGAACTTAAACAATAACGGTACTATCACGCTTTTGGGTGTCACCTCTCTGGGAGCAAGTGATATCGAAATCCTGGGCGGTGGTTCTCTGATTGGTCTGACAAGCAGCACACCAAATCTGACCACTGTTACTGGTTACGGAGATTACAGCACCTTCACAGGCCCAATATTCTTCGATGGCTCCACCGGCACAGGCGGTTCAGTGACAGGTACAGCTTTTGCTGACATCTTCTCTGGTGGTTCCGGCGCAGATATCTTCAATGGCGGTTCCGGTGCAGACTTGTTTTACGGCGGTTCTGGCGCTGATATCTTCAGCGGCGGTGCTGGTGCCGACACCTTCAATGGTGGTGCTGGCGATGACACCTTCACGGGTGGCGATGGTGCCGATGTCTTTGTGTTCGGGACAACTGTTGGCTTAAACGAAGGCAACGATATCATCTCCGATTTCGTTAGCTCTACTGATAAGCTAAAAATCACTTCCTCTGGAACTGTGAGCGTATCGTTCACCGGTTCTTCTGCTGTGCTGAACTTGAACAATAACGGCACTCTGACGTTATTAGGTGTCACCTCCCTGGGAGCAAGTGATATCGAAATCCTTGGTGGTGGTTCTGTAATTGGTCTGACGAGTGCAACTCAGACAACATTGACAGCTTATGGAGATTACAGCACCTTCACAGGGCCGATATTCTTCGATGGTTCGACTGGTACTGGCGGTTCAGTGACAGGTACGGCTTTTGCTGACATCTTCTCTGGTGGTTCCGGCGCAGACAATTTCTCTGGCGGTTCCGGTGCAGACTTGTTTTACGGCGGTTCTGGCGCTGATATCTTCAGCGGCGGTGCTGGTGCCGACACCTTC
>NZ_JAQMUA010000214.1:0-36054 GCF_028330895.1 Kamptonema animale CS-326
GAACGCCGAACCAACCGATGTAAATCCGGTTGTCGGTGGATGTTACCCACTCGCAGAAGCGCTCCCAAACGTTAGCGCTTTCGCGCTGTTGTAAGGTAGTTGTCATGTGCTTATGATTGCTTTATGTATTTTTCAAGGTTCAGAGCGGTTTTGTGTTCCGCCATGTAAATAAGATTAACGCTTTTATTTCGGTTTGTAAACCCCCTTTAACATTAAGTTTAGTTGTGAAATTGATTAGATTAACTTATGAATCTTCAACCTGGAGGCCATGCCATCTGACGGCCCCCCAGAATATGAAGATGCAGGTGGTCTACAGTCTGGCCGCCGTCAGCACCAGTATTAATGACAACGCGGTAGCCATTACTGAGTCCCGCCGCTTCAGCAACCCGCTTGACAGTCAGCAATAAGTGACCCATAAGTGCGTGGTCTTGGGATTCAGCGTCAGCTAGTTTGGGAATAGGCTTTTTAGGAATGACAAGGATATGGACGGGTGCTTGAGGATTGATATCTTTGAAAGCAAGGGTCAAGTCATCCTCATAAACTATTTCTGCGGGAATTTCTCGGCGGATAATCTTGGTGAAAAGGGTATCGTGAGTTGTCATGGGTTTAAAGCAAGAAGGAAGAAGATAAAGTTATTTCTCAATCTTCAATTGTTATTGTTAATCATAATATAATTTATGCAAAATTATTTATAGTGCTGCTTCTAGTCCGTAATAGAATCACCCAGAGGTGGCGCTACAGCGAACAAAAATGCGACATAATACAAGGTGATCGAAGACACGCGCATAAGGATTGAGGATAATGTTAGCTAGGGTTTGGAGTGCATCTATTGTTGGCATAGACGCTGTAAAGGTAGGCGTTGAGGTTGATGTATCAGGAGGACTGCCGAAAATTGTGGTGGTGGGTCTACCTGATACTGCTGTCCAAGAAGCCAAAGAAAGGGTAAAAGCAACTCTGAAAAATGCTGGTTATGCGTTTCCAATGCGGAGTATAGTGATTAATTTAACTCCCGCAGATTTGCGAAAGGAAGGGCCAAGTTTTGATTTGTCAATCGCAGTGGGAATTTTAGCAGCTTCGGAACAAGTTAATGCCGATTTGTTAGGAGATTATTTATTTTTAGGAGAACTTTCTCTCGACGGAAGTTTGCGCCCTGTTGCTGGAGTTTTGCCCATTGCTGCTGCGGCAAAAAAAATGGGGATTGCGGGATTGATTTTGCCTGCTGCCAATGCACAAGAGGCCGCATTGATTGAAGGCTTATCTGTTTATGGCTTCGAGAATATATTTGCAGTTACAGATTTTTTGAATAATCCAAATTGCTACTCACCCATGGAAGTAGATGCTAGGAAAGAATTAGCTACTACACAATTTAATACTTTAGATTTGAAAGATGTAAAAGGACAGGCTCATGCTCGTAGGGCTCTAGAAATTGCTGCCGCTGGTGGGCATAATTTAATTTTTGTTGGGCCCCCTGGTAGTGGTAAAACCATGTTAGCAAGACGTTTACCTGGAATCTTACCGCCGCTGAGTTTTGATGAAGCTTTAGAAGTAACTCAAATTCATTCTGTGGCGGGGTTGCTGAAAGATAGAGGAAGGCTAATTAGCGATCGCCCTTTTCGCAGTCCTCATCATTCTGCTTCTGGCCCTTCTCTTGTTGGTGGTGGGAGTTTTCCCCGTCCGGGAGAAATATCTTTAGCTCACAGAGGTGTGCTTTTTCTTGATGAATTGACGGAATTTAAACGGGATGTTTTGGAGTTTTTACGACAGCCGCTAGAAGATGGTCAAGTTACAATTTCTCGGACTAGACAATCTGTTGTATTTCCCGCACAATTTACCTTGGTTTCTAGTACCAATCCTTGCGCTTGTGGTTATTACGGCGATCCTATTCAACAGTGTACTTGTTCGCCGCAAAAAAGAGAGCAATACTGGGCAAAACTTTCTGGCCCTTTGATGGATAGAATTGATTTACAAGTAGCTGTTAATCGTTTGAAACCCGAGGAAATCACCCGTCAGTCTACGGGGGAAGAGTCGGAACCAGTGCGAGTAAGAGTACAGGAGGCGCGATCGCGAGCACGGGAAAGGTTTAAATTAGAATCTAATTTGCGTTGTAATGCGGAAATGCAAAGCCGTCATATTAATAAATGGTGTCGGTTAGATGATGCTTCTCGTAATTTATTAGAAGGGGCAATTAGGAAATTAGGGCTGTCTGCGAGGGCGAGCGATCGCATTTTGAAAGTAGCGAGGACTATTGCGGATTTAGGGGGTGATGAAAGTTTGAAAAGTAATCATGTTGCGGAGGCGATACAGTATCGTACAATAGATAGGATGCAGTGATAAATACTTGTAATTTCTTTGCCTTGAGAGTGGCTAGAAAGCCGATTAAAAGTTCTTTAACCTACTTTCTGGGAGAAACTGAGTTTCAAAGCCACTTCAAAGGGTACAATCAGACAGTTGTATTCTGCGGCCCCAACCGTGATCGATCGCTACACTCTGCCCGAAATGGGCGAAATCTGGACAGACACAGCCAAGCTCAAAACATGGCTGCAAGTAGAAATCGCAGTCTGCGAAGCACAAGCCGAACTCGGCTACATCCCCGCCGAAGCAGTCGAAGAAATCAAAGCTAAGGCTAATTTTGACCCTAAGCGCGTCCTAGAAATTGAAGCTGAAGTCCGCCACGATATCATCGCATTTTTGACAAATGTGAATGAATATGTAGGCGATGCAGGTCGCTATATTCACCTCGGTTTAACGAGTTCTGATGTTGTAGATACTGCTTTAGCTCTACAACTGGTGAAGAGTGCCGATATCTTACTAGAACGCCTAGAATGTTTGAGTCAAGCTATTCGCTATCAGGCTCAAAAACACCGAGATACTGTGATGGTGGGACGCTCTCACGGAATTCATGCCGAACCTATTACTTTTGGCTTTAAACTAGCAGGATGGTTGGCAGAAGTTTGCCGTAATCGCGAAAGATTGGTGCGAGTTCGCTCCTCTATTGCTGTTGGTAAAATATCCGGTGCAGTCGGAACCTATGCCAATATTGACCCCAAAGTAGAAGCTATTTCCTGTCAAAATCTGGGACTAGAACCTGATACTGCATCTACTCAGGTAATTTCGCGCGATCGCCACGCCGAATATGTCCAAACTTTAGCTCTGATTGCCGCATCTATCGAGCGTTTTGCAGTAGAAATTCGCAACCTTCAACGCACAGATGTTCTGGAAGTTGAAGAATTCTTTTCTAAAGGGCAAAAAGGCTCCTCAGCCATGCCTCATAAACGTAATCCTATCCGCTCTGAACGGCTGACAGGACTGGCAAGAATTATCAGAGGTCATGCCGTAGCGGCTCTAGAAAATGTTGCCTTATGGCACGAACGGGATATCTCTCACAGTTCCGTAGAACGAATAATTTTGCCAGAAGCTTCGACCTTAACTCACTTCATGTTATCGGAAATTACCGACTTAGTAAAAAATTTGCTGGTTTATCCAGAAAACATGAAGCGGAATATGAATGTTTACGGAGGAGTTATCTTTAGCCAACGGGTACTTTTAGCTCTGGTAGAAAAGGGAATGAACCGGGAAGAAGCATATAAGATTGTCCAATCCTGTGCTCATGAAGCCTGGAACAAAGACTCAGGGAATTTCCACGATCTAATTGCCAAAGATAGTCACGTTACTACTTGTTTGACAGCCAAAGAAATTGAAGATTGCTTCGATCCGCAGTATCAACTAAGGCATTTAGATCAAATTTATCAGCGCTTAGGCATCTGAGGAATGATTAAGTAATTAAAAATTAAAAATGAAAGATAATAATGCTTTCATTTTTATTTTTTATTAACTTTTTCAATCCCTGCAAACCAACCAATAACTAACCATTAACTATGAAATTGAGTAACTTTGGTAAATATTTAATAATATTCCTGGTGGTGTTGTTATCTGTAATAAGTATAAACTTGACTATTGTCCGAGCAACCGATTCACCTACAGTAATAAATGATGAAGCTTCACCCACCTCAGAACCAACTGAAAGTATGCCACTTTATCAAGTTCCTAGTTGGGCAAGAATGATTGATATCCGCACAGTAAATCCTAACATTCGCCTAGATATGCGGTATGCGACCACCAATAATTTCTTAAAGAGAAAGCTATATTCTGTAGCACGATGTGCATTAAGAGCTGGTGTTGCTCAAAGGCTGTCGCGAGTTCAAGAAAATGTGCAAAAAATAGGACTCAGTTTAAAAGTTTATGACTGCTATAGGCCACTATCAGTTACTAAGCAAATGTGGGCAGCTATGCCAGATTCGCGCTACGTTGCCAATCCTGCTAGAGGTTCGCGGCACAATCGCGGTGCGGCTGTCGATCTTACCCTCGTAGATCGCAGTGGTAAAGAACTAGAAATGCCTACAGGATTCGATGATTTTACTGAAAAAGCTCATAGAGATTATTTAGGCGGCAGCGTTCAATCTCGGAAAAATAGTCAATTACTTCAAAGGGTGATGGAAGCACAGGGATTTGTATCGCTATCAACTGAATGGTGGCATTTTGATTCAGAAGATTGGGAAAAGTTTTCACTTCTGGATGTACCTCTGCAAGCAATTCCTTAAAAATGTACTATTTTTATTCTCAACCGAGTCCGGGGTTTTAACCCCTGGCGGTTTTCAGCTTAAGATATAATTCTCTGACCATTGCCAGTAATTAAAGCAAGGATTATCTGCTTTTACAGCCACAGCTCCAACATATCCTAAAACAGGAGTTAACTGCTGTAAAAACCAAGGTTTTGCTGCTTGATAATTGCCTTGAATACTGAAGATTTTAGGAGGTTCGCTTGGGGCAAATAAGATTTCAAACCGATCTAAACCAAAGGCTAATCCTTCTCCTATTGCTTTTAGATAAGCTTCTTTACAAGTCCATAATTGAAAGAATGCTTCTGGCTTTTCTAAGGGAGAAAGTTCGCTTAGCCACGCATATTCTTTCGCTGAAAAGAAGCGTTGAGCAATTTGTTCGGCATCGGCAATCGGATGAATTTTTTCGATATCAATGCCAATTTCGCGATCGCGGGTAATGGCATACAAGGCAACTTTACCAGAGTGAGATAAGTTAAATTTTAGTTTTTTAACTCCACAACTTTCTGCCATTTCTGGTTTGCCTCGACTTCCATAATTAAACTGTATTTTCTCTGGAGCTATCTCTGAGTAGCGGCTTAAAATTGCTCTTAAAATTCCGCGAGAAGCGATAAAAAATTGTCTATGTTCCTCAAAGTGAAATCGATCTGCTCTAATTTTCTCGTCACTAGATAGTGTTAGAGAAAACATCTCAAGTTGCTCAGGAGGTAAATCGAGAGCAGCATACCAAATATGGATGTCATTGCTAGATAATGTCAGTTCTGAAATGGGAGCATTCCAGAGGCAATCAGAAACATTCATGTTTATTGTAATTCAACAGAAAAATCATAATCATATCCCTTGAAATTCGAGTCAAGTTGTAAAGTGTAGTCGCCCGTAGCTGGGATTTTTCCTGTCCACTCTGTTTTACCTTCTACATCGCTAGCTCCGCCTAAAATTTTACCATCTGGTGTTAAAATTAATGGTAAAACTTGTTGATGATTAGTGAGTCTCATCGTCTGACCTTTGGTAGCATTAATTAGGTAAGAATGGCTACCACCACCGATAATTTTACCTTGGACTATTGCCTCACTTCCTCCTGCAACAAAACTAATTCTCTGCTTGACATTTGGACAACTACTTTTTGTGCGATTTTTGGCAATCCAACCCGCGATCGGATCGCTAATTTGCAACCAACCATTTTGTTCATCAGCGACAGAAACAAAGGTATTATTTCTGAGCGTACCGACTATTTTGCTCTCGCTTACCTGTGGGCGATCGCGTACATTTAGCGGCGGGTTGGGGTCAGCTACTAAGGCCATACTAATTTTACACCCCGAATCTGGCGGGGAGACCACTATTGGCTGAGGTTTAGGAGTTGTAGGCGGGGAGATGACTATTGGCTGAGGTTTGGGGGATACTGGGGTGTCCACCACTGGCGATTCTGGGTTGTTGGCGGTAGTGGGGGAAACTGGATTGATATCGGGTTGCGGTTTTGCTACTGGGGATGATAGAACGGGAGGATTAGAGGGTTGGGGTGGTAATTCAGAGTCAGTGAAACTCGATTGGGACTGAATCGTGGCAACGGTGACACCAAGGGCGGTGGCAACTCCAGCTAAGCCTGCTATGATGAATTGGCTAGGTTTGAAGGACATAACTTATACCTCTTTATGAAAACTAATAATTTTTGTTGCAAATTTCGGCTTTAAACCCTTTAATTTGTTTTAAAAGTTACAGAGGTTTGGCTAACTTTTCAGGATTTTTTATTAAAGTTTAACATTGAAAATTACCACAATCAAGACGTTAGTTATTGATGGAGTCTATTAAGTGAATAATTTTACTGAGAGATCGCAAGAGATGATGTCCAACAGAGGTAGAATCAAATAAGTAAAATGTTAAGATTGAGTCCTCTTAGAGAAAAATCGTCTCGCGAGAAGTTACTAGACGAAGTAAAGCGGGAAGTGAGAGCGGGGCGATCGCAGTCCTTGCACAAAGCTGTGTTGCTTAATTTACACGCAGACAAGCCGTCGCAGCAGTTTCGGCGATCGTGGGACATCGATCTGAAAATCGGCAGCCGCCCCAGCGTTCAGGTGCCGCAAAAGGCAGGAATTATTCAACTTTTCGACCGTATGGGTGGGAAATTGGTGATTTTGGGGGCAGTTGGGGCGGGTAAAACGACAACTTTGCTGGAACTAGCAGCGAAACTGGTGAATAGGGCGGAAAATGATGCAAATTTGCCCTGTCCGGTGCTGTTGAACTTGGCTTCGCGGAAAGATGATTCTGTGGCGATCGCGGATTGGATAGTAGAGCAAATTCACCTTAAGTATAACATTCCCGTTAATATTAGTCAACAGTGGCTTACTCAACAGCAATTATTGCCACTATTAGATGGATTAGATGAAATTGAAAGTGAGCGACATGAGAATTTAATTCAGAGTATAAATAATTTTATTGAAGATTTTCAACCTAAGCATCTAGTTATATGTAGCAGTTTTGAAGCTTACAAAAATTGTGAAACTAGATTCCGGCTGCAAGCAGCAATTTTGTTAAAATCTCTGACAGAAACTCAGATTCACGAGTATTTAATAGCTGCTAGAAGTCGAGAGCTGTGGTACAATATTGAGCGCGAACCTGAATTGTTGAAGTTAGCCAAAACACCCTTGCTATTAAGTATGCTGACTTTGGCTTATGAAGAAATTTTAATTGAATCTTGGAAACGGCTGCCTTCTGCTGAGGCGCAGCGTCAGTATTTGTTAAATGCTTATATTCGCCGCCAGATGACGCGGGAAATTAATCAGCAATGGTATCCTAAAGGTAAAGAACCGCGCCCAGAACAAATTCGGTACTGGTTAGTCTGGCTGGCTAAAAAGCTGGAAGCAGAGAATTTGACAGAATTTTCTGTAGCAAAAATTCCATCGAGTTGGTTGCAAACAGAACGGCAAAAACAAATGTATGCGATCGGCGTAATAGGTATTCCTGTGCTAATTTTGAGCTTAACTGGCGGTATAGCAGGAGTAATTGTTGGGGCCATCTTCGACTTAAGTTACGGAATAATTTTGGGAATAATTGCTGGTTGTATTAGCAGCTTATTTATTAAAATACCTGCTATTAAAAATTTTATGGTGCGAGTAGTGCTTTGCCGGTATGGGTATATTCCCTGGAATTATCCGCGTTTCTTAAATTATGCGAGTCAAAGATTATTACTACAAAAACTTGGAGAAGATCGGTATCATTTTATTCATAATTTGTTGCAAGAACATTTTGCAGAAATGTGATGAAACAGAGTAATGCCACCCTCTGGGCGGTTTCTTAACTCTCAGACGGCGGCGTTACAATTTTAGCGTTGAGGGCAGAGGCAATTTCTCCCCAATTTTATACTGACGTTCCTCGATCAAACGCTTTAATTCCGCAACGCGATCGCGCGGATTTGGATGAGTAGCTAAAAAAGGCATAATATCCCCACCCTGTTTCTCACTCATGCGCTCAAAAAAGTCAGTTGCTCCCGCCACATGATTATAAGTAGCTTGCAAAAGAGACAAGCCAAATTCATCAGCTTGACGTTCTTGATTTTGAGAAAATTGAGCAGTGGAGACAGTAGAAATAGCAGATTGCAGCGAGTTTAAATCCCCAAAAAAATAAGCCAGTACAACTTGCACAAGTAAACTCCGCCCCAAACTTCGTAAATGATCGCGGTGAGCAAAATGACCGAGTTCATGGCCGAGTACCATCATCAGTTCATTTTCGGATTTTGCTTCAGCAACTAAACCAGAATAGATAATGATAATATCACCCGGTATTGCTAAAGCATTCACCGTCGGCTGTGGCACATACAAAACTCTGTAATTACGCCCTTCTGCTTGCTCTTTTGTTAGCTTAGTTTCTAGTCGATCTAAAAGTTGATTCAGCGTATCTTGAGCAGGAGAAGGTTTAGCTATTTGCTCATAAGCAGGAGCGATTAATTTACCAAGCTGTTGTTCTGCACTAACAGGAATTACCCATACCAAGCTATCGACTATAAATAGTACAAACCAAATTGAAGCTAAAAGCAATCCTAAAAAAATTGCGAGGACAATTAATAACTGGCGATTGCTAGTTGGGGAATTTCTAGAGCTAAATTCATCATCTGGCATGATCTATAAATAGGTTTAGTTATTGCTTTTAACTGGACGGAAAGGATTTAAAAAATTAAGCAAAGGAAACAAATTGCGGGACTGCACCCACAGACGACCTTGACCTTGGAAGCGACACACCAATCCTTCACCACCTAGAATCCCAGTTTTCAGACTTTTAAAAGATAAGCCCCCCATCATTTCCACATTATAGTTGAGAGTATCTTCAAAGGCGACAATGTAACCCGTATCGACAACATAATCGCCATCAATAGGGATTTCAACAATTGCACCGTAGGAAGAAAACCAAAAATCTCCTTTCCCACTAGCTTTAATTAAAAACAGCGATTCACCACTAAAAAAACCTTTAAAACCTTGAAATTTTGTGTCAATAGTGATATTGGGGCTAGAAGCAACAAACCCGGAAGATTGAACCATTAAGCTATTACCATTAAGATAATAATGCTGAATGTCTCCCGGTACTCCTGGTGAAACAAATAATTGCCCAGGTTTTCCTTGGGCAGTAAATTCACTGATAAATAGCGATTCACCTCCTAACATTCGACCAATTCCTTTCATTAATCCTCCTTGCACCTTGGATTTCATTTTGATGCAGGAATCCATTGCTGCCATTGCTCCCGATTCCACAAAAACAGTCTCATTTGCCTTGAGGTCTAAGCGTAAGGAAGCATAGGAAGGGGAATGCTCAATAGTGTAATCAATTTCATTTTTCATCGCTATTTCTCCATCACTTTACTAAATTTTTCTAGCAACCTTCTCTGTTAACAGTTAACAGTTAACAGTTAACAGCTATATTATCTAGGCGGTAACTGAGGGCCAACTAATTGACCAAAAGCCGCAGAATTATGAGTTTGACAGAATACTTTTCCTTTGCCTTTAAACCGACAAATTAATCCTTCACCGCCTAGAAAAGCACCTAGCCAGCTAGAACCTGGTTTGCCAATTGTAAAGTTTAGCGTTTTTTCAAAGGCGACAATATGACCAGTATCTACTACATATTCTCCATCAACAGGAATTTCATAAATTGCTCCAAAAGAGCTCAGGAGTAAATCGCCTTTGCCGCTAATATCCAACCAGAAAATTGATTCTCCAGAAAACAGAGATTTGAAGCCTTGAAATCCCAACTCAATATCAACATCAGAACCGCTAGCCAGATAAGAAGTAGCCTGTACTACCAATCCCACATTAGAGACTTGATAATGGCAGATATCTCCGAGCAGTTTAGGAGCTAAAAATAGTTCACAGCCAGCATTAGGAGAACGAAAAACGCTTAAGAATAGAGATTCTCCTGCGATCATACGTTTAAGTCCGCCTAAAATGCCACCGCCTTTACCTTGCCGGAGAGTAGTGCTAACATTAATGTAGCCGTTCATCGCAATCATCGCACCTGCTTCTGCTACTAATTCTTCGCGAGCATCGAAGGTGACACGCGCAATTGCACTATCAGGTTGCTGCAAAATTTGGATATCCATTATTGCTGCCTCTATTGCAAAATTAAAAGAACTTTGGACGTAAAAATCTAACTAAACCATCTATGCTGCGAGACTGTAAATAAATATCCCCAGTGCCGGAAAGTTTGTTAACGAATCCTTCCCCTGATGTGACTGAACCAAACAAGCCTCCAGCCAAACTAACGCTCATTTTAATTCCTGGTTCGTAGGCTACTAAATGACCGCTATCAACCACAAATTCCCCTGTAATTTTTTTCTTGGTAATGCCGCCATAAGCACCGAAGAAAACCAGACCTTTACTTTTACTGCTAACTTTTAACTTGAACAATCCTTCGCCAGCAAACCAACTAGAAAAACCCGCCCAGCCGACACCAATATTCAATCCTTTAGTATGAGCAATGTAAGCACCAGATTGAAAATAAATCTCGCGATCGCTTTTTAATTCTATGGCTTCGATATCGCCAATTGTAGGTTGAGTTAGGACGACTTGCAGGGGTTCTTGCGTTTCATTGATGAATTTATTGACAAACAGAGATTCGCCGCCAAAAAATTTTTTGAGTAAGCCGGAAAAGAAGCCGCCTGAAAATTCAGTTTTAATGGATACTTTGCCATCCATGCTAGTCATCGCTCCAGCTTCAGCGGTGATACTTTCTCCTGGGTCTAGGGTGATGAAAATAGCTGCAAAGGATGGTTTATAACGAATTTTATATTTCACAGGGTAATCTCCTGTAGAGGCTGGTGAATATAAATACAATTCTGTCAAAACTTGTCCCGACTAATGGGATTTTTTAACAAAAATATACAGAGCAGACTCTAGGCTGACTCCCTTGAGTTCAGAAACCGGGTTTCTTCCTAAATTTTTAGTTTTAAATTGAAGATTTTATAAGAAACCCGGTTTCTTTGCGTAGTTCTAAATTAATAGCTTAATTATTAAGGGGTATTTTTGCCTTTTGAAATATCTGCTCTGCGGTAAATTCCAATCCTTGAAACAGTGAATCTGTTAGCAGTGTATCTCCCATATAAGTCTGTGGCGGTGCATCTGGATAAAAAACAGTAATGCTTCTAGCTTTGCTATCTACCACCCAAACCCGCAATACCTTAGCATCTAGATAATCTCTAGCTTTAGCCGCCATTTGTCCAAAAGTTTGTCCAGGTGAAATAATTTCTATCACGAGTTCTGGTGGAACAGAACAAGCTCCATCTTGATCCCAGTCCTCTGGTAAGCTTTCATTAGAAATATATAAAAGGTCGGGTATTGGTGCCCAATCTCGCCCTTTTTTAATTAAAGTGACAGCTAATTCTGGACATACTTCTCCCCGTCCATCAGACCAATTTTCAATTAGATTAAGGAATGTACGGGTAAGCTTAGAATGAAATTTTTTTGGAGACATCTTTGGTACGGCCTGACCATCAATAAGTTCATAGGTAATATCTCCCTCAACGGGGGGGAGAGCGAAAAACTCTTGTAGTGTTAGTTCGCTTGTGGCTGGCAACATTGTTTACCTCGATCAACTAGGAAATAGTTTAGCATTATTCTAGATTGAATTCAATGGCAATAAATATTTGTGTGCGGATGGCGAAGCGATGGTATATAATTCATAACTATAGCAGTTCCATAATGCGCTAGGTAATTCAGGATGCGGGAACCTCAACCCCGAAAACGATTTGCTCAACATTGGCTTAAGAGCGAAAAAGCTTTAAATCAGATTCTTAAAGCGGCTGATTTGGCGCAGGATCGCGTATTAGAAATTGGGCCTGGTACAGGAATTTTAACTCGGAGCTTATTACCTGCGGCGCAATCAGTTGTGGCTGTGGAAATCGATCGCGACTTATGCGAAAAATTAGCAAAGCAACTGGGTAAGGTTGACAATTTCCTACTTGTCCAAGGCGATATCCTTGCAATGGATTTAGAGGAGCAATTAGCTGCGTTCCCTAAATTCCAAAATCCTAACAAAGTCGTTGCCAATATTCCTTATAATATAACTGGGCCGATTATTGAAAAACTACTAGGTAAAATCTCAGCTCCCGCAGCTAAGCCTTTTGATTTAATTGTGCTGCTCGTACAAAAAGAAGTTGCAGAAAGGCTGTATGCTAAACCTGGTTCCAGAGCCTTCGGTGCGCTGTCAGTGCGAGTGCAATATTTAGCTGAATGCGAGTTAATTTGCGACGTGCCAGCTAAGGCATTTTATCCGCCGCCAAAAGTCGATTCTGCTGTAGTGCGGCTGCGTCCCCGGATGGTGGAACCGCAAGCGATCAACCCCGTACATTTAGAGAGTTTAATTAAACTCGGCTTTGGTAGCAAGCGTAAGATGTTGCGTAATAATTTAAAAGGAACAATTGAGTTAGAGCGACTCGCTCAATTACTAGAAAAATTACAAATAAATCCTCAATGTCGGGCTGAAGATCTAAGTGTAGCTGAATGGGTAGCTTTAGCTAACAACTTAGAGGTAGAATTGGGGAGAGAATTATACACGGGTGAGTAGCCTATGAAGTTCTGCATAGTTTTATGTTAAGCAATGAAGAAGGATTGATTATGGTCGCAGACTGATGTAAATTAGCTCAGAACAAGGGAATTACGTCCCAAATCATCCATACTTATGCGCTCATATTCTCTGATTGCTCCAGCAAAAATCAATCTATACTTAGAAATCATCGGTGATTCGCCTAGCGGCGGCTATCACGAACTGGCAATGGTACTCCAAAGTATAGATTTAGCCGATCGCATTGACTTGCGACCCATCGGTACAGAAACCATCCGCGTCCGCTGTGACGATTCCCAAGTCCCCGCTGACAAAAATAACCTCGCCTACCGCGCCGCCGACTTGCTAGCTAGGCAATTCCCCACTGCTTTTGCTCGCTACGGCGGCGTGGAAATTGTAATTCACAAACACATTCCTGTAGCAGCAGGTTTAGCTGGGGGATCGGCGGATGCTGCCGCTGTTTTAGTGGGGATGGATTTGATGTGGCAACTCGGACTTACGCAATCAGAATTGCAAGAATTGGGTTCTCAATTGGGTTCGGATATCCCTTTTTGCATTGCTGGTGGTACTGCTTTAGCAACAGGTAGAGGTGAAGAACTTTCACCCTTGCCGGATTTAGATAATCTCTATGTTGTGCTGGCAAAATATCGCAATTTATCGATTTCTACGGCCTGGGCCTATCAAACTTATCGGCAACAATTTAGTAGTTCTTATTGTGCGCCGGATGATGTAGAATGTCGCCGACAACGGGTACATTCTGGGCAGATGGTAGCCGCGATCGCCCACAAAGATGCAGCAAAAATTGGGCAATTATTGCACAATGATTTAGAGAAGGTAGCCTTGCCTGTATATCCTCAAGTATTGCAACTCCGAGAGGTTTTTCAGTCACTAGGGGTTGTGGGAACGATGATGTCTGGTTCGGGGCCGACGGTGTTTGCTTTAACGGAGTCTCTGGCAGAAGCAGAACAGGTTAAAGAGCGGGTAAAAAGTGCGATCGCATCTCCCGATTTAGACCTGTGGGTGGCAAAATTTAGTAATACTGGCATTCGCATTGCATCTGATTAAACTATGACTAATCTAACTAATCCAACTCCCAATTCTCAACCGCCTAATTCTGCGGAAGAAACAAGTGTTTTGCGGTGCATTACTGGTTCGATGATTGCTGGTTTCTTTGCATCTGGCCTCTATTTATTAACGGCATCAATTGCCCAGACATTTGCTAATAAACCCACTCATTCTGACAACATCACGGTGATTAAAATAGCCTCTGCTGTGCGAACCTTAGTCGTAGGGATGGCTGCATTAGGAACAGGCATTTTCGCCTTGGCAGCTCTGGGTTTGATGGGGTTAGCGGTGCAACTTTTGATTCAGCGGTTGATAAAGCGATTGAAGAAAGATGCAAGTATTTAATTAGACATCGCCAGTAATGAAGTTTCCAATCAGTTACAATTTTTACTAAAAAATTATAGAGAAGTGTAATATTTTAGTGAGATTGAGCTAAAATTATTTGATATAGTCAAATTTTAGGGAGTCTTGCATCTGACTGGATTAACAGTGAATCAAACTCTTGGACATCAGCCGCAAGTGGGGTTTCCCCGGATACCGCCATCTCTCCAACTGCGGCAATATCAACAGCAAGCTATCGCTAATTGGTTTGCCAATAATGGGCGCGGTACGCTCAAAATGGCCACAGGAAGTGGTAAGACAATTACAGCACTAGCCATCGCTTCTGAACTATATCAAAAAATCGGTTTACAAGGTCTAATTGTTATTTGCCCCTATTGTCACTTAGTCGCACAATGGGCGCGGGAATGCGAGAAATTTGGAATCCAACCGATTTTAACTTTTGAAAATGCCCGCAGTTGGCAAAGTCAACTAGCTGCGGGTTTGTATAACGTGCATTCTGGTTCCCAACCTTTTCTCGCCGCGATTACTACTAATGCTACTTTAATGGGAGAAAGTTTACAGTCCCAACTGCGCTATTTCCCAGATAAAACTTTGATTATTGGAGACGAAGCTCATAACCTGGGTACACCTCGTTTAGAACAAAGTTTACCGCGAAATATTGGACTGCGCCTCGCTCTTTCTGCTACTCCCCAGAGACACTTTGACGAACAGGGAAGCGAGGCTATTTTTGATTATTTTGGCCCAGTTTTGCAACCGGAATTAACATTAGGAGATGCTATACGTCAGGGAGCTCTAGTTCACTATCTCTACTATCCCATCTTAGTAGAATTGACAGAATATGAAGCTCAAGTCTACAAAAAATTAACCAAAAAAATTGGCTGGGCTTTGCTAACTGGTGGAGAAGATATTGAGGATATAGATGTTAAGCCATTGCTGATGCAGCGAGCGCGGTTAATTGGAGCAGCCGCCAATAAATTAACCGCATTACGGCAATTAATGGCAACCCGAAAACATACCAATCATACATTATTTTATTGCGGAGATGGTTCCGTAGAAGGAAGCTCTAGCAAAATTAGCGATCGCCAATTATCAGAAGTTACTAGAGTGCTAGGCTCTGAAATTGGCTATCGGATTAATACATATACTGCGGATACGCCTTTAGCTGAAAGAGAGCAATTGCGGAGGCAATTTGAAAGTGGAGAATTGCAGGGTTTAGTGGCAATTCGCTGTTTGGATGAAGGTGTTGATATTCCCGCAATTCGCAATGCAGTTATTTTAGCAAGTAGTAGCAATCCCCGTCAATTTATCCAGCGCCGAGGGCGAATTTTACGACCGCACCCCGGTAAGGAACGTGCTACTTTATTTGACATGATAGTATTACCTCCCGACTTGGGTAGAGAAACCCTAGAAGTTGAACGTAACCTCTTACGAAAAGAACTCAAGAGATTCCTAGAATTTGCTGACTTAGCAGACAACTCAGGAGCAGCTAGGACTAAATTGTTACAACTGCAAACCCGATATGGATTGTTAGATATTTAAAATCTTATAAACCTGCTATTCTTGTTATAGACCATTAGCGTTTTGAGTTTGTAAAACTTGACACATTTAGGAAATATGACTATGGCATTTAGATACGAAGACAGCTTTATCAGCGCAATATCAACCAACATTTTAGCTGAAAAGCATTCATCTTATAAGCTTAAGGTCGATTTGGGAGACGTGCAAGAACCAATTACCAGCGCACCTGAAGAAGTATGCCAAATCATCGAGCGGGTATTGCAAGCTGAGAAAGATAAGCTTTATATGAAACCACCCCGCAATATTAATGAAGACATCTTGAAAATTATCAAGGAGGTAATTAAATGAAACTAAACTCAATTAAACTCTATAATTTTCGTCAATTTTATGGCAAAACTCCAGAGATTACCTTTGCCTCTGGAACTCGGAATACCACAATGATTCATGGCAACAATGGATCGGGAAAAACAACGCTAATGAATGCGTTTACTTGGGTGTTATATGAAAAATTTAGCGCTGCTTTCGCTGCTCCAGACCAATTAGTAAATAAACGGGCAATTAATGAAGCTGAACCGAATAAAGCTATCGAATGTTGGGTAGAGATTGTGTTTGAGCATGGTGGTAAATGCTATCAAGCAAAACGGGTATGCCGCGCTTATAAAAATGATACGAATGTTGAGCATGGCAAAACTCAATTGCTGATGCAAATAGCGCAAGATGATGGTCGTTGGATGTTTCCTTCGGAACAACCAGATGATATTATTGGGAGAATTTTGCCAGAAAGTTTGCATCAATATTTTTTCTTTGATGGTGAAAGAATTGAGCAAATTGTCCGCACTAATAAGAAAGCTGAAATTGCTGAGGCAACTAAGGAATTGCTAGGTGTAGAGGTTTTAAATCGCTCGATTAGACATTTAGGAGAGGCAAAAAAGTCTCTCGAAACAGATTTGAAAGTTATTGGGGATACACAAACAAAGAAATCTTTAAAGGAAAAGCAAAAGTTAGAAAAAGAGGTAGAAAAACTTTCAAGTCGCCAAGTTGAAATCGCTCAGGAGTTAGCACACCAGGGCGAGCTAAAAAAAGCAATTAACAGCCGTTTGCTGGAACTTAGCGGTGCGGGAGAATTGCAGCAATTGCGGGTTGAGCTTGAAGCTAGTGCAGGCTCTATTAAAGAACAGTTAAAACAGGCGAGAGAAGCCTTAAAACGAGCGATTACCACACGCGGATATACTGTTTTTATTGCTGATATGGCGGTGGAATTTCGGCAAGTTTTTGAGGGGTCGCGAGCGAAAGGAGAATTGCCGATGGGTATTAAACGGCAATTTGTGGAGGAGTTATTAAAAAGACAGCGCTGTATCTGCGGTGCAGAGTTAATTGATGGCACTCACGCTCATTATGAGGTAAATGGTTGGATGGATAAAGCGGGAACTGCTGATGTGGAAGAAACAGCAATTCGCACGATTGTGCAAGTGGAGGAACTTGAGAAACAAGTTCCTGATTTGTGGGAGGAACTTGACAGACAGCAAGAGAATATTAAGTATAATCGCACCGAGCTTTCTCGAATTGAGACGCAGTTAGATGACATTAATAAAAAAATGAGAAATTATCCAGATGAAGATATCAGTAAGCTGCAAAAACGCCTGGATGAAATTGAATCTAAAGTTAGTGAATTTAATCGCGAGACGGGTTCCAATCAGCAAGAAATAGATCATCTCAATCGTGAAATTGAAGGCTTAGGTAAGCAGATTGATAAGCAGCAAATGAATGAGTCTAGGCAAGCTTTGGCTCAGAAACGGATTGCTGCCACTCAAGATGCTGTTGATAGATTGATTGAGGTAAGAGCCCGTTTAGAGAAACAGTTTCGTTTGCAGTTAGAAAAGCGAGTGCAGGAATTGTTTAGTCAAATTTCTTTCACTCCCTATCTCCCTAAGCTGAATGAAAAATATGAGATCAATTTAGTAGAAAATACAGGGGGTGAGGAAATTAGCGTTGCAGCTTCTACTGGTGAAAATCAAATTCTGAGTTTGTCGTTTATTGGTGGTATCATTGAGGGAGTACGGGAGTGGAGTCAACAGAATACTTTAATGGGGCCAGATAGCAGCACTTTCCCGATAGTAATGGATTCCCCTTTTGGCAGTTTGGATGAAATGTATCGGCGAAAAGTTGCGAAGACGCTGCCGAGATTGGCGAATCAATTGGTAGTTTTAGTTACAAAGACTCAGTGGCGGGTAGAAGTTGCGGAAGAAATGGGTAATCGCACAGGTAGGGAATATGTTTTAGTTTACAATTCTCCTAAGCCGGAGTGTGAAGAGGATTCGATTGAGTTGGCAGGTGTGTGTTATCCTTTGGTTAAACAAAGTCCGAATGAGTTTGAATATACGGAAATTGTAGAGGTAGATTATGATTTTTAGTTTGGTACTTACGCAGTTTTTGAGACGGATACTTTAGTGAAAGCTAAAAAGATTAAGTGACGGGAGAAAAGAAGTATTTATGACCAAAAAATTATGTTAATCTGAACAGAGTAGTAAAACTTATTACCACAAATAAAGGAGAAATCAGATGTTTTCTGATATTGAAAATCACTGGTCAAAAAAGTGTATCCTTGCTCTAGCCCAAAAAAATTTAGTCAGTGGGTACCCCGATCGCACTTTTCATCCTAACGCACCCCTAACTCGCGCTGAATTTGCTGTGTTAATGGGCAATATTTTCCACTATGCTCAGCCAATTCAGAACCCGATTTCTTTCAAAGATGTTACTAATAATCATTGGGCTTATAAAGACATTCAAAATGCTTCAACTAAAGGATTTTTAGCTGGCTATCCCGACAAAACTTTTCAACCAGAACAACTAATTTCAAGAGTACAAGCATTTATTGCGTTGGCAGCACAACTTAAGTTAAAAGTTCCTGAAAATTCCGAGGAAATTCTCACAAATTATTTTGACGATGCAGCAGAAATTCCGCAGTATGCTCGTGAAATGATGGCAGCCGCAACTAATGGTTTTATCGTAGTTAACTATCCAAATTCAAGAAGGCTCAAACCGAATAAAGGTGCAACTAGAGGAGAGATGATGGCTTGCCTCTGTCAAGTATTAGGAATTGCCAATGTTGTTCAACAGAAGTATCTCGCTAAGGGTAAATTATTCGCAATTGCCCCCCAATTTGATTATGCGAAACCTTTCTCTAAAGGTTTCGCACAGGTAATAATCGGTGACAAAGAGTATGTTATCGATAAAAGAGGTAATTTGGTTGACCAGTTTTATACGGAGCCTCAAGTAGCTAATAATTCTAATCTCCAACCATCATTGGTAGGTGAAAAAATTGGTTATGTAGATAATAAGAATAAATTCATTATTCCGCCAGAATTTGATGAAGCAAGGGAATTTTCTGAGGGTTTAGCGGCGGTGAGAATTGGCGCTGAATGGGTGATAGAACCAAGAGGAAATGATGGTTCTGGTTCACCGGCTGAATATGTTAGAGTTTTAACCGGTGGCAAGTGGGGATATATTTTCAATCCTCTCCCTTGAAAGATAAATTTTTAGTTAAACTTGTAGTAAATAATTGATTTAAACAATGACTACTAATCGTATTAATGTTGCTAAAGATAAAGCCGATTTAGTCAAAGCTTTAACAGTAGCAGAGGGGAAAACTGGCCCTTTCCAGACTTACGCAGACGTGATAGTATTTGCCGCTGCTTTGGGGTCAAAACGGAAAAAGCGCTTACCTCTTAAGGAAATTTCTAAAAGAGAACCTGGGCCCATTGGGCTAGAAGTTTTTGTGTCTAGGGGTTACGATAGTATAATTAAGTTAATTGCGGTAGCAGAAACTAAAGACTCAAAAATTCTCTCCTATAATGATGCCGCCTTAGAAGAACAACGGCTCACTATTTTTGAAGAATATGCTAATGGAGGTTTGGAAATATTGCGAGAAGAATTACGAGGTGCTGGTGATTATTTAGATCAGCTTTTATTGATGCTTATTGGTGAAAGATTTAAAGAAGAATCGACCGAACAAAGTTTTGATTTAAGGAAGTTTTTATAGATAAAGACTGGCAGAAATAGGTTAGATCCTATTTCTGCACTCTCACCTCTCAAGAGAGGTTTTGCAACGATATTGTTGCGATCGCCTAGCCATTTCTAACCTACATCCGCCAACTTCTCACCAAGCCAGCACCTCGTTTCTGCTCCTGTTTGTAATAAGTTAGCCTGCTTTGCGCCAGCTTATTTCTAATCAGCGACTGCAAACTGGTAATTGCTGCTGTAGTCGGGTCAATCACAGGTGCCGGCTTGCCCAACTCAGCTAATATCCGCTCTAGCTCCTTAGCTACATCCAACATTCCCGTACATCCTAAAACAATTGCCTGAGCACCGTCTCTATCAATTGCCTTTACACTTTCCTCTAAAAGCTTTTTCATTAGCTTTTCTTTATCGGGCAGATCGACAACAGGAATGTCCACATCTCTAATAGATGCAATATTGTCTGCTATGCCCATATTTCTAGCTAGCTCAGCTAGCATTGGCACTACACTATCTACGACAGTAATAATCGAAAATTTTTGACAAATAAGAGTAGCAGTCAGGACAGCAGGAGCGAAACCTCCAACTACAGGAATATCGATTAATTCCCTGACAACTCCAACTCCCGGCTCGCCGAAGCAATCGATAAATATGCCGTCAATTCCCTCTTGCGCTGCTTGTTGCGCTTTTTTGATAATATCGGCAGTATCTAGAAATTCATCATAGCGGCTTTCTATTGACTGCGTTCCTACGTCGAGGTTGACAACAGAAATCTCGGCATCCGGTGCTGCTACTGTTGCCGCTTCTTGTAGAATTTGCTGGTTAAATTCGCTGTTCGCGATCGGAGCAATAATTAGGATTCTCATAATTTTTGATATCGGTTCAGGTATTCGATGGGTACGTAGGGCCCGTAATATCCCAGTGTGGTAAGTGCTTGCTGAAATGCTGCCAGGATCGAACCCTGTCGTAATTCCTCCCGCGCTTGCACGCCAAACAAAATTAATTCTTGCCCGATTCTATCCTTCAAATTATCAGCATTAGTGAGAGGTAATCCTTCGGGAGTCATGTAGGAAATTAAGTCAGGAGCCATTGCGATCGGCTGAGGCCTGTCGTTTCGCCAAGCCATCAAGTTTTCATTTTGGTAAATTACATAAACTTCTTCACCACCATCATTCTCGAGCGTCACGATACCTCTATCAAACCCGCCTTGGGTTTGCTCAGTGACATCTTTTAGAGTTCCCCTAAACAGAAAGAATGCAGTATCTCTAAAAAAATCTAGGACTGCGTTAACTGGATCTGACGCTGTACGCAGTAAATGTCCCAATTCCTGTGCTACGGAGATAGTACCAGGAATTACTGCTTTCTTATTCCACATTGTTTGACCGTCTAAAGCGTGAGTTGCTAATCCTCCTAGTTGACCAAATTCAGGAGTGCTAATGATTGGCCTCACCAATTGTTCCATGTCAGCCGGTGTTTTGGCGTAGAGTACAGCTTTGATATCCGGTTCCTTTTCGCTAGCAAGAGCAAACGGAGAGATGCTGATCCCCGTCGCAGCATAAGTAGTCATTGAAAGTTCAGGAACTGATCTTCCAGCTCCATCGCAGTCAACAACTGGCAGTTTTTTACTAGCTGCAACTAGCATGGCAACAAAAATGTTTCCGGTGCCAATTTCTATTGAAAGGGTATAAGAAAATTTTCGCTGAAGGGTTTGAGATAAAAGCTCGAAAGCACGTAGGGGAGATTCTAAGATTTGTTCTAGAAGTTCATAGGTTTTAGGAATACGATAAGTACCTGTTTGAGGGTCATGGGTTGCATTTGGTGCGCCGATACCTGCGGCGACTGCTCCCCAATCGTCAGGCTGCACTTCTGTAACATCTATTAAGGTGACTCCACCTGCGATCTTTAAAATTTCCTGGATCAGGGTTTCGCCCAGGGTGCGGGAGCCCCCACCTCCGCTTGCAAAAAAAGCAGCTCCGTTGAGTATGTCTTCAAGTTCTTCTGGGCCGAGTTGTCTCATTGAGTTTTTTCTCTGGTCTGGCTTCAAAGTCAGCTTACAGCATTTGTCGCGCTCACGCAAGAGTGCGCTTTAAATTTGCTGCTGGCTAGGTAAAAAATAGATTTTAGCTGCGCGATCGCTACTATACCGATTTTTGTTTTAGTACCACTAAAGTGATATCATCGTAAACCTTTTGTTCCCCTATATGTCGTTTCACATCATCAACAACAGCCACCCTAATTTCATTAGCAGAGCGTGAATAATTTAGCCGGATTATTTCCATCAGCCGCTCTAAACCATACTGCACGTTATTAACATCGATAGCTTCCGTAATCCCGTCAGTATATAGTACCGCCACATCACCAGGATTTAACTGCACTTCAGTGGAACTAACAAAATCCGCAATGTCTTCTACTAAAGCTATGGGAAACCCTAATTCCTCGGTGTCAATTAGCTCTACCTCCCCGCCCGATCGCACCACAATTACTTCTTCGTGTTGGCCGCTTAATCTGAACCCGCCGTTAGAGTAGTCAAGAATTGCTAGCGTCATATTTTTATCGCAATTCATGCGCTGGGCGTTATTATAAATTGTCCGGTTGATAATATCCAAAAATTGCTTTGGCTCTGTAAAATTGCCTTCTAGTAATGTTCTCACGGCTGTTTGTGCCATAATCATCAAAACCCCACTTTCTAACCCATGCCCAGTCACATCACCAATACCAATTTTGACGCGATCGCCACTTTTTAGCACGTCGTAATAGTCGCCTCCCACTTCGTCGGCAGGTTCCATAAATCCCGCAATATCTAACCCGTCTATCGCTTGTAGCTCTTCATTTTTAGGCAGCAACATTTGCTGCAAGCGTCGCGTCACGTCTAGCTCGGCTGTCATACGTATGTTATCAGCTTTCAGACGGTTATTGAGAGCTGTAATTTCCTGATTTGCCTGAGCTAATTGAGCCGTGCGATTCTCTACTTTTTGTTCGAGAGTTCGATATAAAATAGCATTTTCAATAGAAATTGCTGCCTGAGAAGAAAGGATTCTTAAAACTTCCAACCGATCGGGTGTAAATGCGCCTGTGGTTAGATTGTTTTCTAGGTAGAATATGCCTGCAAGTTTGCCTTGATTGACAATCGGCGCACACAAGACCGACTTGGGATGATTCAAGCTAATATAAGCATCTGTGGTAAATATTCCCTCAATGACAGCATCGCTTAAAACGACATCCGACTGCGATCGGGCGACATAATTTATCATCGAAACGGGTAGGTTTTGATAAGTTTCGAGAGGAATTGATTGCAAGACCTCTACATCGCGATCGCCAACTTTTGCAGCTTCAATCCGCCATACCGGAATCCCCGGCTGTTCGCTATTTGGCAGCAGGAGAAAGCCTTTTTGCGCTCCAGCATTTTCTATGGCTATTTTCATCAATTTAGCCAATAAATTCTCTAGAACAATTTCTCCCGCGATCGCTTGCGATGCTTTCACCACAGAAGCCAAATCCAAATTTGAATCTGAACCACTACTTGTCCTTGAAGCAGTAATTTTTGTTGTTGTAATTCCCGATTTGATGGGAGCCGCAAGCAACTGGGGATAGGTTTCATCTAAATGCTTGACTTTACGGTTTGCACCCCATCTCAGGTAGCAATAGCGGGCATCTAGCATATAGGATTGAGCAATTTTAATTTTGCCTTTTACTAAGTAAAATTTAGCCGCTAGTTCCTGCGCGATCGCCTCTTCATTAATGTATCCATTTTCTTTAGCTAAATCAATAGCGCGATCGTACAAATCCATTGCTTTAGCATCTTTGCCAAGAATGCGCTGCAATTCTGCCTCTACTAGATAAAACTTATGCAAATAGTTCATAGGAGCTTTGTCTGCCCATTTCTTCATCTTTTTCTGGTTAGCTCTAATTCTGCTAACTATCTGCTTTCTTACCTCGGAATTCTGAGCGCCATCATCCACCGCAATTCTTGCTAAAGAATCATACAAATAAAATACAGGAACAATCGCCGACCCAGCTATTCCTCCCATGATTTTTTCCACATTTTCTGCGTTTTGAATAGCGCGATCGTACTCCCCAAATAGATAGCATAAGTTAAGCTTGAAAAAATGCAAGCAGCCAATTGTAGTAATATCATTAGCGGAAGAGTGCAACGGCAGCATAACTTCTTCATTATAGGCAACACCGATGAGTTGACACGGATTTTTAACTTCTCCAATCAAGTTCAAAACTGCCTGCCGGAAAAGTTCTGAAATATTGGCAAATCTTTCTTGCCTGATTTGAGTCAAGACACCGCTGTACGCAGCCATTTCTGTCTCTAGCTCTGCTAGTTCTTTACCTGCCAGAAAACCATAACAGCCATAATCTCCTGCCGCAGCTCCAGTATATTCTAAATCTCCCATTTCCAACCCAGTAGAATAAGCTTCCACGAAAGGTTTTAAAGTTTCTTTGAGATGCTGTTTCCAATGCTTGACGGCAAAATTAACCACTACTAATGTCTTAGCTTTAAATTCTTTAGCATTGAAGTGCGACAATAAACTTAATGCTAATTGACCAAATTGATAGCCAAGTTCCGCATCTGCCGATATCCCGCTCAAAACCATCCCATAAACAGCATAAGCAAAGCATGAACTAGAAGTGTTACCATATTCTACCGATAAATAGACTTGTTTAGATACTATTAAAGGCACCATTGCCGGAGCAGCGTTATAGGCAGGAGTAAATAATCTCGACAGGATACGTATTGCTGTCAAATTGATTTGATCTGTCATTTGTGGCAGATCGATTAAGTCTTCAATTCGCTTAGAACCTATCGCTAACTTTGCTTCTGCCAATCCTCGCCGAATATGAGATTGATTCGGATTTTGTGGAAACGTTATCCCCAAAAGCTTCAGCACTTCCAGCCCGATATCGATTGCTTCTTGCGGCTTGCCTTCTGCTTTGCAAGCTTCGATTTTTACTTCATAAACTTGCACTTTATCTAACAGCGTTCTACTTTGTTGCAGCACCACTTGCGCTAAATTTTCCATTTCTTCAAAGTGGGTGCTGAGATAAGCTGTTTCTGATGCTTCTATATGTAGCTCTAACGCTAAATCATACTCTGTCTGCCAGCTATCAAAATTCAACAATTCTATACCAGTTTGGAGGTAATTAAACGCAGGCTGATATGCTGCGGACGCTTTAGCTTTTTTACCAGCCGTGAGGTTTAATTGAGCTAGTTCGTATTTCTGTTGCTGGCTGTTAATTAGTTCTCGCCCTAAATTCAGTTGGTTAACGATATCAAAGATTTTTTGCTGCTGTTCCGAGGGGGGTACATTTCTCAGTAACAGTTGCCCTATTTGCCAGTGTACGGCTCCCTTTTTTTCTGCGGGAATTAGGGAGTAGGCTGCTTGTTGAATGCGATCGTGTGCAAATTTGTACTCGACTTTGACTTCATCCCCTAACTGCGCGTCTAGCTCTATTATTTTATAGGTATCATCGAGAGGAAAAACTAGATTTTCTGCTACTGCTTCGCGCAATTTTAGTGCTGTTTCTCGCTCTTGTTTTTCGCTAATAGTAGTCAGAGCTTTTAGTTCAAAACGATTGCCTATACAGGCTGCTAATTGCAAAATTTGTTGCGTATCTGCTGGCAAGTTTTGGATTTTGCTTGCCATTAACTCTACGACATTATCAGTAAAATCGCGTCTTTTAATTTGTTCTAAATTCCACTGCCATCCCTCTTTTTCTTCCCCTTTTACCAGGGATGTGTAGTTAAAAGTTAAAAACTTTTCGGCATAAAGTGACTTTAGAAATTCGTTTATAAAAAATGGATTGCCACCAGTTTTTGCTAGCACTAATTCTGCTAGGGAGATTACCTTCTCCGAATTGCAGTTAAGAGCATCTGCAATTAACTGGGTAGCAGCAGATAATTCTAAAGGGGAAAGCGAGATAGTATTAACGATCGCGCCTGCTTTTTGGCTCTCATTCAGCATTAGCATTAACGGATGCGCCGCGCTGACTTCGTTATCTCGGTACGCACCAATTAAAAATAGGTATTTACTATCAGGTGCAGTTACTAGCAGTTGTATCAATTGCAGAGAAGGGGCATCTGCCCATTGCAAATCATCTAGGAAAATTGCTAGGGGATGTTCTGATTTAGCAAATACACCGATGAATTTCTGAAATGCTAAATTAAAGCGATTGTAAGCTTCTGTTGGCTCTAATTCTGATAGTTTTGGCTGCGAACCAATAATTAATTCTACTTCAGGAATTACATCAATAATTACTTGACCTATAGGCGCGATCGCAGCTAATATGTTGTTTCGCCACTGCTCGATCTGAGCCTCAGTTTCGGTTAACAGTTGCCGGATTAATTCTTGAAAAGCTTTAATGGCAGCAGCGTAGGGAATATTGCGCTGAAACTGGTCAAATTTGCCCGAAATGAAATAACCTTTTTGCCGGGTAATTGGTTTATAAATTTCCTGCACGAGAGCTGATTTGCCGATGCCGGAATAACCCGTTACTAGCATCAACTCGCTATTACCTCTACTGACTCGCTCAAATGCTGTTAGTAAAGACTCAACTTCCGCGCTTCTGCCATAGAGTTTTTGCGGAATCTGAAACTTATCGCAAATATCTTGCCTGCCGAGGGAAAATACTGCTATAACTTGTTGCGATCGCAATTGTTGCCAACATTCTTCTAAATCGGCTTTAATTCCCCAAGCACTTTGATATCTATCTTCCGCATTTTTCGCTAACAATTTCATCACTATCTCTGAAACTACTTGCGGAATTTCGGGATTGATTTTGCACAGAGGTACGGGCAATTGCGCGAGGTGGGAGTGAACTAACTCTAGCGGATCTTCAGTATTAAAAGGCAGTTCGTGGGCGAGCAATTCATAAAAGGTTGCGCCGAGGGAATAAAAATCAGTTCGGTAGTCTAGGGAGCGGTTCATTCTGCCAGTTTGCTCTGGCGACATATAGGCAAGAGTACCTTCTATGATGTTAAGACTTTTGAGCGCGGGGTTTTCCCGCGATAAAACTGTGGAGATGCCAAAGTCGATGATTTTGAGCTGTCTAGTGACAGGGTTAAAAACAATATTGGCAGGGTTAATATCTTTATGAATGACATTTGCAGCGTGAATTTGACCTAAGCTTTCAGCTACTTGAATGGCGATTTCAAGAAATTCTGATAATGTAAATTTTTGCTCTGACACTAGCATTCTCAAGGATTTACCGCCAAAATCCTCTAAGACAATCGCGATAGTATTTTGATATGTTTCTAAACTATAAGCTTTGACAGTGCTATCTAAATTCAGGTTGCTGGTGATTTCATATTCCTGTTTATACCTGGTAAGTTCTTGCGGAGTAGGATAGTCTTGTTTCAGAATCTTGGCGATGATGGGTTGACTATCTTGTAAGCGGATGCCTCGATAGACGAGGGAGTTGGTACTTTCGTAGATTAGCGTGAGGATTTCGTAGCCGGGAAGGGCGATCATAAGTTAAGTTAAATTGGTGCGCTCGTTGAGCGAGATGTTCCCCGCTTTGTGCTATTGATACGCTAACAGCAGCGGAGCTAAAATTCAAGCTGTCGCTGTTCTTTCTTCGGTAAAAAGTCAAACAGATTCTTTTTAACTGATTTAAGCTATTGGACAGGGTTTAAACCGCTGCTGGGCGATCTGTTCATACTTTAAGTCAAAATCGCCGGCAACCCAACCTCCCTCGGTTTCACAAACTTACCATTAAAATTAACAGCCCGATCTTCTACAGTCCTCGCCGCCGCTACTGCCTGCCGCAATTCCGCTTTTTCCATATCATCCGTCACTCCTCCTAACAGATAAATAATCAATTTTGCCGCCAAATCTTTTCCCGAAACTAACACTCGTTTCTTATTGGGATCGTACAAAATTCCATACCACAGTGACTCTGGAAAATCCATGTGGCTAAACCCGCCATCAGTGTCATATCTCCGCAGTTTGTGGAAGATTTCTTTAAGAGACAATTTCTTTCTAAATACTAAATTTCCCAATGCCTGAGCTAGGGCAACTTGACCGACAGGACGGAATAAAATATTCCCATCTCCCCCCGGTTTTTCAAAGCTAAAACGCCGCATTTCTAACGTTCCTAACCCATTATCTAATTCACAATAACTTGGCAAACTCGCTAAGCCATCAAAAAATAGATTAAATTCCTTAATTCCTGCTTCTAACTCCTCATCATCTGGTCGCATAGCAATTAATCCTTTATCTGAGGGTTTCCAGTGAGGAAACTTATACCGCAGATAGCGTTCTGACATATCTTGTAATGCTTGTAATGTAGTTAAAACTGTTGATTTAGCAGCCACAGTTGCGCTATCCCAATTAACGCGAGGATTGCGACCTTCGACTTCTTTTAATAGCGGGTGGGTAACGGCAATTTTACGGGCAACAATAGAAAATCCATCATCTTCATTGAGGAGTGCGAGTTGTCCTTGGCTTAATTTTACTGCCATTAAATTGACGTGAACAAAGATAGACCGCACTCTCCATCTTGCCTCTTGGTGGGTTTCTCCTTTGACAACAGCAGGAATGAATTCAATGCCGATTTTTTCTTGGGCTAGACCTTGTAAATAGGTGAGATCGATTTGATATTCTTCGATTAAGTCATCAACAGTAATCGCTTGACCCACAGGTTTTTTATATTTGTTAAAAGGCTGAAGACGACCAGTTTTTATTAGACTCATTAAGCCTTGAATTCCCATTAATCGGTGTTGACCATCAAGGGCAAAAACTGAGACATCTTTGATGTTTAAAAATCCGACTGTTTCGTTTTTATCAATGGCTAAAAAGTCAGCGGAAGACTTACGGGCACGACCGTTTTCATCCCATTCTGGGGCTTTGGGATCGTCTACCCAAGGGAGACTTTGAACGACTAAAACGGCGGGGAATTTGTGCGTTTTGCGGGCCGCAAGGTATTGGGCTAAAGATCCTTGGCGCGACCAGTCGAGAGGCCTTTGTTGGATTTCATCGATTGTTTCTTCGTCGCGGATGACGTTGTTAGTTTGGGGGTCGAATTTTTGGCGAAATAGGGGGAGTTGCGCGGCGAAGCGAACTTTGCTGTCTAGCCATTCGAGGGTGACGGAACCGACGTAGGCTTCGGTGCTCCCCATTTGGGTTTTTTGGACGAGGAGGCGATCGTCGCGGCCGAGGTATTTGTCAAGCAGGAAGGCGATCGCGTCTCTTTCCCGTTTCTCCTGTTCGAGAATTTGGCTAGCAAGGTCAGCAGTCGAATCGGGGGCGCTGGTCATGGTTAAGGTTTTTGGGGATTTTATAAGATTTTAGAAAAATAACATATATATTTTTTTTTGTAAAGTATGGTTTTTAAAAAAAATTGTGCAATACTATATTTACGGGAATAATAGCGCTTTGCTTACCATATCTATGTAAGTATGTCAAGTCTTCAAGAGGTTGGCAAGGCAAATTGTTGTTTTGCTAACAATTTTGGGGAGGAATTAGCGCAAATGTTTCGTATTGATGATTTGAAACCGACAAGACCAATCATCTACAAACGGCAATAATTAAAGTTTGTAGTAACAACTTTAATCGTTTATATTTTTAACTAAGCCAGTAAAGTAGTTACTAGAAATTCGTTTTTAACCATTCGTTTTTATCTGTAATTTCCCATGATTTCTTCCTTTGAATACATCTTACCTGTTATCCGGGGAATTCAAGCGGGGCGAGAGTATTATGTCTCGATGTGTCCGGTAAGGTTACTGCCAAAATTATTCCCCATTCAAGGGGAAGAATTAGCGCCAGAAAAGCGGTCAAATCGCTGCTTAAACCGCAGTCGCATCCCAGAAATTGCTAAATATATTATCAACAATCCTGAAAATTATACTTTAGGTGCGATCGCGGCTTCGATTGATGCTAAGATTACTTTTGAGCCTCTAGGAAATGAGGCAGAAAGCCGCAAAATTGGAAGGTTGCGCGTGCCAATGGATGCTACTTTTACTATTAACGATGGGCAACATCGGCGGGTCGCTTATCAAATGGCATTGAAAGAAAATCCTGAGTTGGGTTATGAAACGATAGCTTTGATTTTATACTTGGATTTGGGATTAGAGCGATCGCAGCAAATGTTTGCTGATTTTAACCGCTTTCAAGTGCCGATAGATGCTTCTTTAGATATTCTTTACGAACATCGGGAGGTTAAGGCAAATTTGGTGAAGGCAGTTGTCCAGCGAGTTGAGGTTTTTCGGTGTTTAACTGAGATGGAAAAGGGGACGTTATCGACAAAATCTGATAAACTTTTTACACTTAGTAGCATTTCTCATGCTACTCTGAGTTTATTGGTTAATTATGCGGACTGGGGAATAGAAAAGCAGGTGGAATTGGCGGCGGATTTTTGGAATGTTATTTGTGGTTTGATGGCTGAGTGGGAGTTAGTTTTGCGGGGGCGATTGACAGCCGCGAAAGTACGGCAAGATTATGTGCATTGTCATGGGCTCGTGCTCTCAAGTTTGGCTAATATTGGGGCGGATTTATTGGATATCGATCCCGATCATTGGCGGGAATGTTTGGGCGGTTTACAAGAGGTTGATTGGTCGATTTCTAATCCTGATTGGCAAGGTCATATTCTTTGTAAGGGTGGGGTTTCTAAGTCTAAGGTTAGTTTGGGTTGGATGAGGGGTTATTTGCAGAGGAGGTTGGGTTTGGTAGTATGATTAATCTAAGATGTTAATTTGTGTTTGTTATTCAAAACAGATTACTCTCTCTGCTACCTTATCTAATGACTCTTTCTAATTCTTATAATTTATCAGAAAGGAAGTAAATGAGTACAGGGCAACAGCCAACAAACAAAAATTTAGCATACTATTCTGAGTGCTTTTCTCAAATCAAGGTATATAAAAATCAAAAGCAAGGAGGAGAAGCTTTAAACCAGCCAGTATTGCTTCTATCTGTTATTGATTTAATAGCACAAGGTTTAATCCAAGATAATTTGATCCCTATCTCAGATGAATTAATTAACACTTTCAAAAAATATTGGTATCTCCTGACCTCAGACCCGTTTGAAAGCAGTGATTTTGCTTTGCCATTTTTCCACTTAAAAAATAGGAAGCCTAAGTTTTGGTATCTCAAGTTTAGTGAACAATATGATGGTGGTCGCCCTCAAACAATCAACACTTTAAAACAAGCTGTTGATCGTGCAAAAATAGATGAGGAATTATTTTATTTTTTGAAAGATGCAGACGCAAGAAAAGAGTTGATTGACACCTTAATTACAGCTTGGTTTTCATCAAGCCAAAAACAGCTAGATGACATCTTAAATATTAATCAGTCTTTACAAAATTCTAGTTTAGACGAATTAGAAAATTTAGAATCACCTAATGCAACACAACAACCTAAGATTTATTTAAGAAAATCGTTTGTTAGAGAGGCTTTTTTTCGTAAAAGTATTGTGCATCTCTATGATTATAGATGTGCTTTCTGTCGATTGAAGGTTACTAGAACGCTTAAACAAAGTATTGTAGATGGGGCCCACATAAAACCATTCTCGGAATTTTATGATAGTCAAGTTAACAATGGGCTTTCACTATGTAAAAATCATCATTGGGCTTTTGATAAAGGCTGGTTTACTATTGACAATCAGTATAAAATCATTGTAGCTAGTGATTTAGAGGAGGAATCCCCCTACAATCGATCAATGAAAGAGTTTCAGGGAGAATTTATTTTATTGCCGACTACTGAACAATATTTCCCTAGAATTGAAGCGATACAATGGCATCGCAAAAATGTATTTAAAGCTTAATTAGTGCGAGGTTTTAATATGACTCAACAAGTAGAACAGCTATCAATTTTTCCCCAACGTACAGTCGAAGATTTGTTAGAAGATATTACAATTTTGACTAAAGAAATTCAAGATTTATATTGTCAAGATGAAATCCCATTTGTAATTGGCTGGTCTGGTGGCAAAGATAGTACAAGTGTGCTACAAATTGTGTGGTATGCGATTGCAGCTTTAGAACCAGAAAAACGAACGAAAACAATTCATGTAATTACTAACGATACGCTAGTCGAAAATCCTATAGTTTCTGCTTGGGTTCGTAAATCCCTAGAACACATGAAAAAAGCTGCTATAGAACAGCAGATGCCAATTAAAACTCATTTGACTCATCCAGCAGTTCAGGAGACTTTTTGGGTTTGTTTAATAGGTAAAGGCTATCCATCACCGAGGAACCGATTCAGATGGTGTACTGAACGCTTAAAAATTCAGCCAACAGGTTCTTTTATTCGTGAAATCATTAGAACAAGTGGCGAAGTAATTCTGGTTTTAGGAACTCGTAAAGCTGAAAGTGTTAAACGGGCTGCAAATATGGCTAGACATAGAGAGTGGCGAGTTAGCGATCGCTTGAATGCTAACCCTAGCCGCCCTAATTCTTACATTTACCTACCTATCGAAGATTGGCGAACTGATGAAGTTTGGCTATATCTAATGCAGTGGGAGAATCCTTGGGGTAATAATAACAAAGATTTACTTACAATGTATAGAGGTGCAACAGCAGATAATGAATGCCCTTTAGTTATTGATACTTCTACTCCTAGCTGTGGCGATTCTCGCTTTGGTTGCTGGGTTTGTACGATTGTTAGTCAAGATAAATCAATGGAGGCGATGATTCTAAATGATGAAGAAAAAGAATGGATGCAGCCTCTCCTTGATATACGTAATGAATTAGATATTGAGGATGACCGCGATAAGCGAGACTTTCGCCGAATTTATGGCAGAGTCGAACTATTTGAACGCAACATGGGTGAAGGAAAAACCTCAGTTCAAAATATCCCTGGCCCTTATACAAAATACTGGCGGGAACATTGGTTAAGACGAGTCTTAGAAGCACAAACCCTCACTCGTAAAACCGCCCCCCCAGAAATGGGAGAAATCACCCTCATTACCCCAGAAGAACTCAGCGAAATTCGCCGAATATGGCTAGAAGAAAAACACGAATTTGACGACAGCCTACCCAAAATTTACGAAGAAGTTACCGACGAACCCTTTGAAGATACTCGCCCCTTTGACGAAAGAAAACTACTAGGAAATGACGAATGGGACGTACTTCAAACTATCTGCGAAAACGACACAATGCACTTAGAATTAATGTCAAAACTCCTCAACACCGAACGCCAATACTACACCAAACCCCGCCGAACCGGTATCTTCATTGATATCGACAAATGCTTTGATACCAGTTCGCGAATCAAAGAAGAAGCCATCGATAATGCCCACTACCAACGTCAAGTAAAAACTGCCCTCGAAACAGTTAAAGACGATCCCCATGAAATCTATCAAATTCGAGAGGCCATAGCTACCATTGAAGACCCTGAAAAATTTCCAGATAGCAATCCCAAAAACATCAAAGAAATCAGTGAAAACAAAGGCGACAAAAACAAGCAATTATCATGGGGAGACATGAAATTTCCCCTCTTAAATCTCATCAACGAAAACCCCATTGAGGAATGAATTACCGCAAAAGTTTGCCAGGGAATTTATACCCGACTCAATAGCAGCCTGTCGGGGGTTAAAACCCCTGGCAAACCTGGCAAACTGGCAAATTAGCAACACAAATTAACCACATTTCCAAAATGATTTTCCTCGAACTCAGCCTAGAAAACTTCGGCCCCTACCAAGGCAAACAAGTCATCAATCTCCGCCCCCAAATAGACGAAGAAACCCGCCCCATTATCCTCTTCGGCGGCATGAATGGCGGCGGTAAAACTACCCTTATGGATGCCATTCGCCTCTGCCTTTATGGTAACAGAGCCCAATGTTCGACACGCGGCAATTTAAGTTACAATGACTTCCTCACTCAATGCGCTAACCGCCACACTCCCCCCACCGAAAAAACGCGCATTGAATTAGCCTTTGAGCACGTCTTAGATGACCGTTTAACTCAATACAAAATTGTCCGCTATTGGGAAAAACAAGACACCAAAGATACATTAGGTATTCTTGTTTATGACGGACACCATGAATGGTGGCCGGACAAAGCCATCGCCTCCACCTGGGACGAATACATTGAAACCCTACTTCCCTTGGGTATTTCTAACCTTTTCCTCTTCGACGGCGAACAAGTTAAAGAACTCGCAGAAATGGAAACACCGCCGGATTTTGTCGTCGGCGCAATTAAAAGTCTATTAGGTTTAGAACTCGCCGAACGCTTATCCGTTGACTTAGATATTTTTGCCGGCCGCAAACGCAAGGAAATAGCCGGCGCAAAAGACAAAGATACTCTCGATAAAATTGAAGCAACCTTTGAGAAACTACTCAAGGAAAAAGACAAGGCAAAAGACGAAATTACCAGCAGTCAAAACCAAGTAGAACAAGCTAAAAAAGAGTCAGACCAAGCCAGCAACCGCTTTATTTCAGAAGGTGGAAAAATAGCAGGCGAACGCAGCTACCTCGACCAACAATTAAACGATTGGAAAAAACAAGCAGAAACCCAGCGTCAAACAATGGTACAATTATCGGCTGGCTTCCTCCCGTTAGCCTTGATTTCTCCTCTCCTCGAACAAGCCAAAATTCAAGCTGAAATGGAGGCCAACCAATTTCAGGCAAAAATTGCTAAAACAGCCGTAGAACAGAGAAGCGAACGCCTCCTTAAATACCTCACACAACTATCTTTAAAACCCAAACAGTTGCAAGATATCCAAACCTTCATCGAACAAGAAGATGCCGACTTTACGCAATTAGCTGAAAGTGGCGAACCTTGGTTAGATGCTACAGTCGAAGCTATCGCCCAACTTGAAACTATCTTAGCCTATGAAATCAAAGCTAATCAAGCTATTGCCATCGAAAAAATTAAAGAACTAAAGTCCGCTGAAAGCGAGATAGATGTAGTCGAACGCCAACTCGATAAAGCCGCATCGCCGGAAGCCTACGAAAAGTTAGAAACCGCCGTCAGAGAGGCCCAAAAACAAGTTGCTAACGCCCAAGCAGCTTGGGAACTTGCTAACCGCAAAGTCTCTGAAATTGACAGAGAAATTGCCAAAACCCACAAGGAATTAGAAGAATATAGCCAAGACTACCTCAAACACAGAAATAACCAACATACTCTCGCTTCCATCGCTAAAGCACAACACACGCTTAAACTTTTTAAGGAGAAACTAACCCTCAAAAAACTCAATAAATTAGAAGTAGAAATTACTGAATGTTTCCGCTATCTTCTCCACAAATCCGACCTAGTACATCGAGTGGCTATTGATACCCAAACTTTTGCCTTATCTATTTACGACTCGCAAGGTACGCTGGTTCCGAAACATCGTCTTTCTGCGGGGGAAAAACAACTCTTAGCTATCGCCTTTTTATGGGGACTCGCGAGAGTATCCGGTCGCCATTTACCGATTGCCATTGATACGCCTCTCGGTCGTCTTGATTCTTCTCACCGTAACAATTTAATTGAGAAATATTTCCCCTCTGCTAGCCATCAAGTGATTCTTTTATCCACTGACACGGAAATTGCTAAAACTGAATATGAACAACTGAAGAAATTGGATGCGATCGCGCACACTTATCTGCTAAAATATGATTCTACCAAACAGCAAACAATTATTGAAGAAAATAGTTACTTTTGGTAAAATATATGGTACAAACCCTACAAGCACAAGCCGTCAATCTTCGCGACCTCATTGATAAGTTTGGCATTCAGTTAGTTCAAGATGAGGGATTTTTCCGCGAGTGGCAAGATGACCTTCCCGAAATCACTGATTTAGATCGGCAACTTCTTGATAAAGTAAAAGCAGGTTATATTAACTTGCTAAATTACCCACCTTTACTAGAAAATGTCATCCGCATGGCTGTACTTGACCCGATGCTTTTTATCGGTGATTTTTACCTAGCCCCGTTTTACGTTAAGGCGGAAAAATCTGTAGAAATTGTCAGCGAGGATAAGGGAACAATCATTCGGGGCAATATGGATACTTTGGTATTAAAAGACCAATTCTGGGTAATGGTGATTGAGTCCAAAAAAGACGAGTTTTCTATTGAGGCTGGTCTTGCACAAATCCTGGCTTATATGTTAGGTAATCCTCATCCAAATCAACCTAGCTATGGTTTGATTAATGCAGGTGGCACTTTTATTTTTGTTAAATTGGTGAAGGCAAAAGTCCCCCTATATGCTTTATCTAGGATGTTTGGAATCCGTAATCCTGGCAATGACTTGTACGCTGTTCTTAGAATTATGAAACGCCTAAGTCAATTAGTAATATCTTCAGCAGAATGTTAGGAAATTTTTAATTGCTGAAACCTTGATTTATAATAAGTCTGGGTTAGTTATTCTTTTTTGACGAACCGCAAAGGCGCAAAGGACGCAGAGGTAAGATGAGGAAAATAAAAGGTAATAAATCGGGTTTGGTATTATTTTTTCTTCCTTCCTCCTTCCTCCTTCTTCCTCCTTCTTCCTTCTTCCTCCTTCCTTCTTCCTCCTTCTTCCTTCTTCCTCCTTCCTTCTTCC
>NZ_JAQMUA010000215.1:0-30755 GCF_028330895.1 Kamptonema animale CS-326
GCGGTAATTTGACCGCCCAGAGGGCGGCGTTACAAAGGATATTATTGACAGTTAATTGAATAATAATTCAACCTAATATATATAGAAAACGACAAGGCGGTTAGGATATTGTGAGTTCCTGAAACCTTAGCCCCTTCTTTCCCTAGCCCCTAGCCCCTTCTTCCCCAGCTATATAAAATCATGACGGATCAACCAGATTGGGTGCGACTGCAAAAAGCTCTCTCCGTAGAGGCGGAACGTGGATTTACTGACTTACAGGGTTCTCAACACCGCTTCAGCGATTTTCTAAGTCTGAGTTTGAGTCAAGCTACTGATATCATCCCGCTCAACGATCGCAACCGATGCCTGCATCTGGCGGCCCAGTTTGTCAGTTATCCTGAAATGGAACTAGAAGAGCGCCAATCTCTTGTCGCTGAAACACGGCGTTTTCTCATGCAAGTCCAGCGAGTCTGCGAACACCAGAACTCTGCTATCGGACACAAAGTGAGAGAACAGACACCGGAATATACTCCCTCTTCCCCAGTACCCAATACCCGAACTGCGCCGCTGAGTCAAAACCCTCCACCACCAAGCCTTTCTCTCGATCAACCTCTAAACCGTGTAACAGGTATTGGGCCGAACAATGGCAATCGTTTAGGCAAATTAGGGTTATTAACTGTATACGATTTATTATACTATTATCCCCGCGATCACATTGATTATGCTCGGCAAGTGAGCATCCGCGAACTCGCAGCGGGAGAAACTGTGACTTTAGTGGCAACTGTGAAGCGCTGCAACTGCTTTAGTAGCCCAAAAAACAATAAATTGACGATTTTAGAGCTGATTTTAACGGATCGGACGGGTCAAATCAAGCTGAATCGCTTTTTTCATGGCAATCGCTACAGCAATCGTGGCTGGCAGGAACAGCAAAAGCGTTATTATCCAGTGGGTGCGGTGGTAGCGGCTTCGGGGTTGGTGAAGCAAGGGAAATATGGCGTGACGCTGGAAAATCCCGAAATAGAAGTGCTCGACTCCGACGGTGGCACGATAGAATCAGCTACGGTGGGGCGGTTAGTACCTGTTTATCCCTTGACGGATGGGGTAGATGCGGGAGTGGTGAGGCGGGGGATGGCTGCGGCTTTACCGGCGGTTAAGCAAGTACAAGAGTCTTTACCTGAAAGTTTGCGCGATCGCTATAGTTTAATGGGGATAGCCGATGCCCTTAGTAATATTCATTTTCCCTTAGATAGGGATTGTCTGTCAGCATCCCGTCGCCGCTTAGTTTTTGATGAGTTTTTCTATTTACAATTAGGACTGTTAAAACGCCGCCAAATGCACCGCAAAGCTCAAGCGAGTGCAGTGCTAATTCCGAATGGGGAATTGCTGAATAATTTCTATAATATCATCCCATTTAAGTTAACAAATGCTCAGAAAAGAGTAATTAATGAGATCCTCAATGATTTAGCCTTGCCAGAACCGATGAATCGGCTGGTACAAGGAGATGTCGGTGCTGGTAAAACTGTGGTGGCAGTGGTAGCAATACTAGCAGCAATTCAATCTGGATATCAAGCAGCTTTGATGGCACCCACTGAAGTTTTAGCAGAGCAACATTATCGCAAGTTAGTAGGTTGGTTAAATTTAATGCACTTGCCAGTTGAACTATTAACTGGTTCGACCAAAGTAGCGAAACGCAGAGAAATTCATTCCCAGTTAGAAACGGGGCAATTAAAAGTTTTAGTTGGAACTCACGCCTTAATTCAAGATACAGTTAACTTTGATAAATTGGGTTTAGTTGTAATTGATGAACAGCACCGATTTGGGGTACAGCAACGGGCGAAGTTGCAGCAAAAAGGCGAGTCTCCTCACGTATTGACGATGACCGCAACACCTATTCCTCGGACGCTGGCTTTAACGTTACATGGCGATCTAGATGTGAGTTTAATTGATGAATTACCTCCCGGAAGACAGGCAATTCAAACAACAATATTGACGGGAAAAGAACGCAGTCAAGCTTATGAATTGATTCGGCGGGAAGTAGCGGGAGGTCGCCAAGTTTATGTGGTTTTGCCTTTGGTAGAAGAGTCAGAAAAACTAGACTTACGTTCGGCTATTGAGGAACAGGAGAAACTAAAGACAACGATATTCCCTGAGTTTCAAGTAGGTTTGTTACACGGTCGGATGACAAGTGCAGAAAAGGATGAGGCAATTACCAAGTTCCGGGATAGAGAAACTCACATTTTGGTATCGACAACTGTTGTAGAAGTGGGTGTTGACGTTCCGAATGCAACAGTGATGTTGATTGAAAATTGTGAGCGTTTCGGTTTGTCGCAGTTGCACCAATTACGAGGTCGTGTGGGTAGGGGAAGCGATCGTTCTTATTGTTTGTTAATGCGGGGTTCTAATGCTGGGGAAGCTTTGCAGCGAATGAAGGTTTTAGAACAGTCGCAAGATGGGTTTTTTATTGCAGAAATGGATATGAGATTGCGGGGGCCGGGTCAGGTTTTAGGGACGAGACAGGCGGGTTTACCGGATTTTGCTTTAGCAAGTTTGGTGGAAGATCAGGAAGTTTTAGAGTTGGCAAGGGAGGCGGCAAAAATGGTAATAGATCGCGATGAAAGTTTGAGTCAAATGCCTGCAATTCGAGATGAATTAGAGCGTAGATATCAGCGGATGATGAGTGGTTCTATTTTAACATAAGCTAGAGAAGGAAGAAGGAAGAAGGAAGAAGGAAGAAGGAAGAAGGAAGAAAGGGTAGGGGGAAGAGAGAAATAAGAATTGTGTTAAAATTAATAAAAGCTTAACTAATTGCAATTGAGATGATAACAACTATATCAACTCCTCCTCAAAATAGTAGCGAGGAAAAGGTAATTACTTTGACAGGCATTAAATGGTCAACATTTAAAGCAATAATGTCTGATGTCGGCGACGGTAGAGCCTGGAGAATTGCTTACGATACAGGAGTTTTAGAAATTAGAATGCCACTTACAGAACATGAAGAACCGAAAGGAATGATTGAAAGCTTTGTTGAAGCTTTAGCTGATAAACTAGAGATTGAAGTCAGAAAACTGGGTGCTCTGACTTTGGAAAGGGAAGATTTAACTCGTGCTATTGAACCGGATACTTGCTTCTACATTCAAAATGAATCTATAGTTAGAGGTAAAAGTATCAATTTGCCTGCCGACCCGCCACCAGATTTAGTAGTAGAATCAGATTACACGAATTCTTCTTTGAATAAGTTTGCGATTTATGCTGCTCTAGGTGTTCCTGAAATCTGGAGATATCGAAATCAATCTCTTTTAGTATATCAATTGGTTGACGGAAATTATGAAGAGAGGGAGAATAGTGTGGCTTTACCATTTTTGCCAATTGCAGAAATTCCGGGTTTGATTGAGCAAAGTAAAAGTATTGGACAAAGGGCCGCTGTGCGTTTGTTTCGAGAGAGGTTGAAAGAAATTTTGCCGCAATAATCGCAGACTATATAATCGAGAACTCTTTTTTTTAATTTCTCTCACTTCCCCTGAACCATTTGCCAAAGCGTCTGTGGCAAATTAATTATGTGCTGCAAAAGCTGATTCGGCCCAATCCCAAAAACTAATTGTAACACGAGAACAATAGCCGCGATCGCAACCGCCGTACCGATACTAGCCTTTAATACTTTAATCGCCCAATTAAACACCAACCAAGACACAATCAATGCTGCAAGTAAAATAATTAATTCCAATGGCATAATCACCCCCAACAAAATTATTCCCATTTATCTAACTTAATTTTACGCCATCGAATTACCAGTTACCAGTTAACCGTTAACCGTTAACCGTTAACCGTTAACAATTACGCAATACTCCCCCGCTTCCGAGTTTCCTTATAAGAAATTCCCACATTTCTCAAGCCAGCCTTAATCATTTGTTGTTCCAACAAAGCAAAAAATCTACCTCGATCTCCCCCTGTCACTACCGCTTGATTATGAGCTTCTGCCAAAGCTACCGGATAGCCACCACCCTTGTGAACCTGACCTAACATTAAACTTAAAGCTGACTCCAATAATACAGGATTTTCAGCCACCCACTGCGGCATATCAATCCTAGCAATTTCAGTCCCTACATGAACATAACAAAAATAGATATTTTGTTCTCCGTATAACTCCAAAATTCGAGCTTGCGATCGCCACAAAGGAGTTCTTTGTCCTGGCAGCAAAATTGAACCCCATAAAATCACATCTCGCAAGGGTTCAAACACTTGACAAGGTGCTTTCTCCGCATTCGGCAAATTCGCCGCAAAGATCGCATTAGGACAATTAGTTATACAGTCAGGTACATCATAGGAACAAGCTGCCAAACGTAGAAAAGATAAAGTTTCAGCACTACGAGAAGCGCTAATATAACCTAATAGCGGAATTCCCGCTAACCGTAACTTTTCCCATGCTGCTAAAATTGGCTGCAAAATGAGATCGCGAGCATCATTTGGCAACCCCTCCAAAAACCAATAAATCAACGAACCATCGACCATTGCTAAAGTTGGTGTAGTCAATTTATTGCCATTAATCTCCGCCCAATTACAGCCTAATTCCGCCAAAGTTTCTGCTTCCGACACGCTACGCCGATAACCCATCCACTCCTCAGTTCTAATTCCCCACTGACGAGCAATATACAGGTCTTCTGCCTTATAAAAAACCTCTGGCAAACTATCTAAAGCTGGGTGACGACTTTGCCCATAATGCAGGGTTACGCGACCGACATTTAGCAAATAGCAATAAGCAATTTCGTGGTGATTTGGGGCAATTTGCGATCCATCTGTTGCCAATACCGTATGAGCAATTGGCGGAACCACAATGTAGCCGCCGCCATCCAAAGGTTCTCGAGGAGTTGCAGCATTAAATAAGATGCGATCGCGGTAAGTTTCCTGTAAATTTACCAACTTTTCCTGTGCAGATTCCGCTTTCTCAAGCAAATTTAAAGCTACCTCTAAGCGTTTACCAGCCGCCACAGCTTCCGCGCTTAGATGTTGGCTCATTCCTTGCATTGCCTTAGCTACTTTTGTTAAATCAAGCATTAGTATAAAGTCCCAAAATTTTAAAGATTAATCATAAAAAATTTGATTTTTTTTGCTGAACCCCTTGCATTTTTCAGAAGTTGACAGTATACTTACTTTATAATAGAAATCTGTCTAAAAATATTATTTATCTAACCATCCCATTATATAAATATACCTTGTCTAGCGGTACAAGTCAACCCCAAAATCTCAATTTTTTTGTCGTTGGTACCAACTAAATCAATTACGAAAATTCTTTTAACAAGACTTACAGAGTTAGCTAAAAATAAAAGGTTGCGATTACTTCGCTTCGCTCGTAATGACAGAAATACAGGATTCTTCCTTTTTCTTAACATACAAGATTTATTCTACAACCACCCACCAAAATCCTGAGTAAACTGAGATAGAGATAAAAGTTTTACAGGAGGATATTTAGCTACCGAGTCTCGTTCAGCTAAAGTATTATATCCCCAATCCGCCAAAAATAAGTTGACTCCAGCTAAGTCAGATTGCTGTTTAACAGAAATCAAAGTTTTCAGTCTATCTTCCACAAACCAAATTACACAATCTTCCCCAGACTTCGCTAACAATTCTCGCAAAACTTGATGCTTAGGCTTCTTATACTCTTTACCAATAATCGAACCTTCAGGCATTTTTACCCCTGCTAATAGCAAAAGTTCCCGCACAAATCTACCCTCTTTAGTCGTCACAATTATTGGTTGCACATCATTACTAAACAACTCTTGTAAACGTTCCGTCACTCCGGGATAAAACCGATGTAGAGATAGCCACTCATTTAAATCCTTGGCAATCCATTCATCCCGCAAATTATCTAGCTTAGTACCCACATCCAAAGCCGTAAGATTATTTTCTACCAATAATTGCTGAGCAATACTTGGCCAGTCTAGCAAAATCTTTTCCTGCGGAATATCTAACAGTAAAGCCTGGATTAAAAGTGGCATTTCCCAACCAGTTTCAATCACAGGCCGTAACTTGTAAAAAGTGAGAGCTAAATCGGAATCCGGGGTTGTATTAATAGGTTGCCAAATTTGACAATAAGTCCGCCACGCTGTCTGAAAATATTCAACTAGACCATCACAGATTACACCGTCAAAATCTAGGGCTAAAATATTTGGAAAGTTAGGGATCATTAGTAATTGGTAATTGGTAATTGGTAATTGGTAATTGGTAATTGGGGAGAATGGCGGATTTTCTCCCCCATCCTCCCCATCTCCCCCATCTCCCTCTCTCTAGCCCCTAGTCCCTATTCTCAACAGACTTTACTGACCCTGAAGTAGGGGTTGATTTGAAACTGATTCAAGTCCTTGAGACTGCAACAATTGCACCCATTCAGTTGCCAAAGCTGAATCATTAGGAGTTTGAAGACGCAGTTCAGCTAAAGTAGTAAGAGTTTCATACCACAGCCCATTTTTAGCATAAACTCCTAACCTTGCACGAGGGTCGGGATTAGACAAATCGCTTTTAAGAGCTGGCTGAGGTGTGATTCGCTGTACCCACCCCTTCACCACTAAATCGGCCGAACGATCGTTTGGATCGCAAACCATAGAAAAAGACCAGACATATCGCTTGCCAATCTCAAGAGGTTTACGGCTGCCACTAGCAGGTGGTAAAGTCACGCTAACAACACCAGCTTTAGTGGGTTTAAAAGCAGTCTCATAAACGACATCATCCTCATTTTCAGTTAGTAGAGTAAACTCAACTTTTGCGGAAGTTTGAGGAATATATACAAAAAAAGATGGGGACTCTTCTACGGTTAACCCAATATTGCTTACAGGTACTAAAGGGGTAATAGATAAACCGGCAGGACAGGCCCCCGTTCCTCGATGTGTACCCCCTTGTCTGTTACCAGGTGCGGTGACATCAGGGGGTTGGAAATTAACTTGACTCAAAAGCAATGGCTCTGACTGAGCGTTTGCTACATTAGGAAAGCTAGCGATCGCAGTCATGCCTAAAGATAAAGCCGCTGAAATTGTTGCTAAATGCAGAAAATGTTTCATTTTTTTGGGCCTTTGAATATAAAATGCAAAAATTGACAGAGATTATCCTGCACTTGCGGTGCTGTCAAGTTCAACCAACCTGCACAGTGCAGATTTCAATTTTACTTCCTGCTTCAGACCAGGAAGAAAAAACACATCAATCGATTTGTCAGCAACCAACATAGGTAGTGTAAAAGTTAGCTAACACCCTTATACGAGATAGCCTCTTTCACACTGATTGCTACCTTGTTTGTCGATGTAGTAGTACATTAGCCAAAAGCTGACTAAACTAAAATGTTATAGACAATTATAGCTAGTATAGCTAGGCTTCTGACTACTTATTCTTACTCCACAGGCAATCGCCAGAGAGCTTCCGGTTCTTTACCCAATTTCATAGAGCCAAGGCTTCAGGCCTCCTTCCGTCTATCCCCTCCCCTCAAACTACTGGGGAAACCCTATGTAAAAACAGGGCATGAGGATCTTGAATTCAAAGGCGGACGAGCTTTGTGATAGACTTGCCTTACGGCGACAGCAGGATTTTTCACCCCGGCTGTCAGGGAGCAACAGGTTTGTAGACATTACCTGTCTCCCACAGCGATCGCAAGTATCGAACCGCTACTACTAGCGACATTTTTTGCACCTAAACCGATCAATAGCATTAATTAACCAAACCAGCAATAGCCAAGAACGGCAATGATACCTCTAAAAAAAGTCTGTTACACTCAGGTGCAACTTCTCAAACCACAGCTTGTGACATTACCTAAACTTTTATTTTGAGGTCAAATATCAAACTCTGATATCCCCTGATTAAGCGCGGTACTACGCAATAGGAATTACAGAATGGAGCGCGATGATTGATAAATTCTCTCAGAAAATATCCTCAGCGTTGCCAAAATTGAGCAACCTGTACAAGCCTGCCTTAAACTTTGTCAAATCGGTAGCAGTTGCCAGTGTCGCCGTCACCGTTTTGTTAGTTGGGGCCAGGCAAATAGGAATGCTGGAACCATTAGAATTAGCCGCCTTTGACCAAATGCTCCGATGGCGAAAAGACGAAGGGCCAGACCCGCGCCTGCTAATTGTCAGAATCACGGAAGGGGATATCCAAAGGCTCAAAGAATGGCCCATCTCCGATCGCAAAGTAACCCACCTATTGCAAAACCTAGAGCGCTTAGAACCCCGCGTCATCGGTCTAGATTTACTGCGGGACGTGCCTTTAGGAGATGGTCGCGCTGAATTAACTAAAGTTTTACAGAAAAGTAAACGGATCGTCGGCGTTTGCTTGCTGAGCGATGGTACAGCAGAACAACCCGGAAGTCCACCAGCTCCGGGACTGGCAAACAGTCAAGTCGGATTTGCAGATTTAGTAGTAGATCCCGGCGGAGTGCTCCGCCGCACAGCATTTTTCATTAAACCCCCAGAACCCCCCGGAGTTGAAAAACACCTGTGCAACAATTCCTCCGTCCCCTTTTTATCATCCTTTGGATTTCAGATAGTTAACCTTTATCTAAAACAGCAGGGAATTAAGCCAGGAACATCCCCCCAAGGGAATTTAATGCTAGGTTCCACTGTTATTAACCCCTTACAAAAGGATTCTGGCGGATACAAAAATGCCAACGTGGGGGGATATCAATTACTAATTAACTACCGTTCTGCGCGCAATGTTGCCCAGTTTGCTAACTTTGCAGATGTCGTTGAAGGCAAGATCGACCCGAAGTTAGTCAAAGATCGGATCGTTCTTATTGGTTATGTCACAGATACAGTTAAAGACGCTTTTTATACTCCCTACAGCGCTGGCAAGCAAAACGACCAATCGATGGCGGGAATTGTAGCTCACGCTCAAATCGTCAGTCAACTTCTGAGTGCAGTTTTGGATGGACGACCTTTGTTTTGGTTCTGGCCAGAATGGCTAGAAGTCCTCTGGATCTGGGGGTGGTCGATGGCGGGTGCAGTGTTAGCCTGGGGTATTCAGCAACCCCTGCGTTTTGGCTTAGCTGGAGGCGCACTGCTGGGAGTGTCCTTGGGTATGGGTTTTGGGATTTTTATCCTGGGAGGGTGGGTGCCCGTCGTCACACCTGCGATCGCCTTGATGGTAACTGCCGGCAGCGTGGTCTTAGGAGATAGATTCAATAAGGGAGGCTATGGCAAAGTAATTACCGATAAGGTTAAACAAGTCTTTAAAATTGAAATTGACCAAAGTAAAAAAGAACAGCAAGTTGCCGAAATTACAGAGTCCGAATTCTTCAGAGAGTTACAGCAAAAGAAAAGCGAACTGAAAACTCGCAAAAAGGAAGTCTCCGAAACTGCCGTTTCCCCAACCCCAGCACCTGAAACTGCCGAGAGTGAGGCAGAGGATTATTTTGCTCAGTTGCAGCAAAAGGCAAAGCAACAGAGGCGTAAGGTGAGTGAAGTCAGCGAGGAAAGCGTTTCATCAGAGGCGATCGCACATCCAGAAAACCACCATCCCACAGCAGAGAATCCACTCGATGACGGATTCGCAGATTTAGCGGCCAAAGCTAAACAGATGAAGCGACGGCGAACTCAGTTAGAAGCTGATAACAGCAATCTCACCCAAGAAAATCCCCCCGACGAGGGATTTGCCGATTTAGCCGCCAAAGCTAAACAGATGAAGCGGCGGCGATCGCCAGAAAAACTTGAGGAGGTTGCAACAGAAAAGAAAGATGAAGAATCAGAAGTAATAGATTAGTAAATGCCGCCTTTTCTAGGAATCAGAGGTAAATCATGTCTAAAGTAGTATCTATCCACTCCTACCGGGGTGGAACTGGCAAATCGAACACAACAGCAAACCTAGCTAGTACCGTCGCTCGTTACGGAAAGCGAGTTGGCATTGTTGACACAGATATTCAATCACCAGGGATTCACGTTCTTTTTGGTTTCAGCGAGGACAACATGAAACGTTCCCTCAATGATTACCTCTGGGGTCGGTGTCCAATAGCAGAGACAGCCTACGATGTCAGTTCCGTTCTCCCAAAAACGGCAGCAAAAGACAGTACGCTCTATCTGATCCCCTCCAGCGTCAAAGCCGGAGAAATTGCGCGAGTGCTGCGAGAGGGATACGATGTAGGTTTGCTTAACGATGGCTTTCAAGAATTAATAGAAGATCTCAAACTGGACTATCTATTTATTGATACCCACCCCGGCCTGAACGAAGAAACTCTTCTTTCTATTACTATCTCTGATATCCTTGTGTTGATTTTACGTCCAGACCAGCAAGATTTCCAGGGTACGGCCGTCACCGTAGACGTAGCGAGAAAATTGGAAGTACCCAAGATGTTGCTGATCATTAATAAAGCCCTGATTTCTCTTGATTTCGATGACTTAAAGCAACAAGTAGAAGCCACCTACAAAGTTCCAGTGGCAGGTGTCCTACCCCACAGCGACGAGATGATGCTACTGGCAAGCAAAGGAGTTTTTACCTTAAACTATCCCGATCATCCGCTAACTAAGATTGTCGAAGGAGTTGCCAAGGAGATACTTAATAGTTAATGGTTAACGGTTAACGGTTAACTGTTAATAGTTAACTGTTAACCTTGAGCTTTTATAAAGCGAAAATGCTTATGGGTCTTAAGTGCGGCTCACTTGTGGAGAAAGTCGAGTACAGCAAGCAACTAATCATCTTTACTAACCTAACTTAATGAGAGGAATGAAGCTTTCCGCCTAGCATTGCGATTGCTTCGTTCCTCGCAATTACACACAATATATATGGTCTACGTTCCTCGCAATGACATACAATATATACGATCTATCTACTTACGTACCTTGGTTAACAGTTAACTATTAACCTTGAGCTTTTCGAGCGCGAAGACTGACATAGGAGCGGCCTTACCTTTGAGGGAAATAGCTCCCAAATCTTCGCAGTCAAAGTGAGGCGCGATCGCACTAAACACCTTCTCGCTGATCAAAATTTGGTTTTTAGCCGCCTTAGTCATCAATCGCGCTGCCGTATTCACAGTATCTCCAACTACGTTAAACTCCCGGCGACCGCGAGATTCCCCAACCTCAGCGGCAAACACAGGGCCCATTGCCAATCCAATCTGAGAAAAGACTGTAACTTGCTTACCTCCAACAATGGGCGGTGTCAGTTGTGAAATAATATCTCGGATCGCCAAGGCCGCACTGGCAGCTCGATAGGGATCGTTAGTGTGAGCTTCGGGTACTCCAAAATAGATCAAAATATCAGAACCCTCCAAGTGAGCAGTGACATTTGGCAAAACCCCACCCCTGGCAGTGACAGCAGCATCCACCATCGAAAAAACGCGGGAAAAAGTCGTGACAAGATTGACAGCTTCCTCCGGCGTTGCCAAATCAACGGACTCTGGCAAACCGATCAAGTTTACAAACATCACCGTCGGTATCAGAAAATCAGGCGGTATCTGCCGCTTATTGGCATTTTCTACCAGTAGGGTAAGAATCGGCCTGGGAATGTAGCTAGCCAGAGATTCTACCCGCTTGACTGCCTCTTCAATTTCAGCAGCCAAGCCAGATACACTCCTGTCTAGCAAAACAGAACTTGGCATCCGGCGACGGGTAGGCATGATGTCGTATTCCCCCAGTTGAGCATCGGTGAGGTCATCTACGGCTAATAAGTAACCTGGTTTGCTAGGTTCAAAGCGAAATTGGTCTGCCAGAACAGAACTTGCAGTTTCCGTCAAACATACTCTTCCCACAGTACCTGCACCTTCAGCTTGCTTGGCTTGCTGGACAGAATGACCCAGCAATACGTGAGCCATCCGCATCGGCGTGCCAATGTCCGCAGCGATATACTTGCCAGAGTGAATGCCAACGCGCATTCCCAGGGATAAAACACCCCGTGCCGTTTCAATTTGGCTAAAATTTGCCATTGCTCGCTGCATTCGCAGTCCCGCCCGCAAGGCCGTAGCTGTATCGTTACCGTCTTTGGTGGCTAAAAACTTTACCAGCATTGCGTCTCCGGTAAATTCCAACAAGTCACCACCGGATTTGCTGATGATGTCAATCATTGAGGCAAAATAGGCGTGGAGTAAGTTCCAAAGTGCTTCTGCTCCAGAACGACCGTAGGCGGCATTGGCTTCTAACAGGGGTGTGAAGCCTGCGAGATCGGTAAATAGTAAAGTGCCTTCTTGCCATTGATAGCGAACTTCGCCGGGTTTGGGGGGTGATTCGGAGACGGGTCGGGGTACGTAGTCGTTCAGGATGTAGCGCAGAGTCCGCAAGTGGTCGAAAACATTGATTAAGGTTGCAGGTTTTGGATCTACCCAAGCTGCTGCATATAGCTCAGCAGAAAGTAGCGATCGCAGCTTGAGTTCGAGGGCGGCTAAGGGAGGATTGTAGGCTAATACGTTAATTCGTAAATTTGTGAGTTTTGTGGTATTATCCATAAGTTTTAGGTAGAAAATTGTGCTTAAATCTGTGTTTAGAGATTGAAAAAATATTTTCAAGTTCCGCTGCTTGACTGTGATTGTAGCCTTAGTCTTAGAGATTTGTTTGTAATGTTGGTAGGTGCTGGTCGATCCTCGCCGAGCTAATGAGGCGAGAATTATGAAATTAGTATTGACAAATTTATAATATTGTGCATTCACAGCAATGCTGAGAAACTTTTAGCGAGGTCTTTAGTTTGGTTCGCGATGCCGTAGACCAGTGTAGCGATCGCGCTGGAATTTGGGTATTTTAGAAGAGCTGGAATTTGGATATTTTAGAAGAATCGCGATCGACAACATATTAAACATTAAAAATTAAAACCTGAGACTTAATCTGTTCAATTTGTTAAATAATTCCTTGCCTAAATTTCCCATGAAATTATTAGCATTATCTTCATTTATGGCAGCTATAATCACAGGCACAATCCAAGTCAAAATCGAGGCCCAGTACGTCAACGATCCCAAATTCGTGGGTGTCTACACAGGGGACTTTTCCTACGACGATACACATCTGACCAAAGTCGGCACAGAATCCATAAATCTCAGTGGTGGAAATGGAAATCGACCGGGATTGCTATCTTTTAACTTTAGATTTCTGGACTTGGCTACAGGCTTAACTCCTGTCACCTATACAGCCAGTGATGATTTCAACTTCCCAGACGCTCCTGTTTTGGGTTTCGAGAACGGAGTTCCCACTCAATTTGGCGCGTACATTGCTCCGGGAAGTGAGGGCGGAGTTTTCGCTGGAAAGAACGGATTTATGTTTGGAAATCCTGGGGCATTTATTTTCGTCTTGCGAGATGGAACTGTTAGAGGTGATGGGCTTGTGACCTTAGAAATTAACGAATCTTCTTCGACTGTACCTTAGATTTAAAATAATTAAGAACTTGCGATGTAAGCAGGTAATTAAGGATACTGAAGCAGGGAGTTTTTGTGTTAGCTCTAGAATAGATTATAAAAAATAATAATAGAGATTTTTGGGAAAGCAAAGCTAATATTTATAATTAGATAAGTAAATCCACCTAATTAAACATAAGATAAAGATGGCTAAAAAGCTGACTGTATAAACATTCTTCCTTCTCTCCTAGATAACTAAATTTTTCTTTCTTCTTCCTTCTGTCCTAGATAACTAAATCCTTCTTCCTTCTTCCTTCTTCCTTCTACTTAACCGCATCAATATTGGCTGCTGAGTGTCGCGAATAGGATAGTCGTTCAGCTTCGGAAAATGCTGGGGCGAGATAAAACATCGGATAGAAAGCACGAGAAGTCGCAAATTCAGGCTTACAATTTGTTTAACTCCCGATCGCAAAGATTGGCAAGAAAAACGCTAAACAGTCGAGATTGCTCCATGTTGTTCGATTCGACTTTACTCCGAACCGCCAGACTCACCTATCGTGCCTATTTGGAAGTACACTGCGACCAAATGCAGCGTCCAATGGGTGTAGTAATTAACACAGTAAACAGCCGAGGTCAACTAATTTTCTCATCGAAGCCAGTGTTATTACCCGATGAATGTTACGTACCTTTCGAGCAGATTGAATCGCAAATTTATTAGTAAACTGGTAACGTCGCCCTCTAGGTGTTATCGCAACCCCCAAAGCTAGTAATGATATTTGTCTCTGACTTATGAGTATGAGTCTGATAGTGTGCCGCAACCTACTACGATCGCGCGTTTTGGTTGAGCTTTTGGCCTGGGGTGCTGATGGAAGAGCAAGGTGGGAAAACGGCTTTTAAATTAAGATGTGTAAGATGCGATCGCGCGATCGCTCCTTTCAGCAATTAGGCTTTCGGGTTTTGGGGTCAGGTGAAGAAGGTGACACCTTTTCGCAAAAAACTGGAGTAGTTTGATGGTTTACGAGATACCCGAACAGGATTGCTGGCGTTTTACGTCCTCAACGCCTTGGCCGTTGCTATAACTGGGTATTTCCTTGCTCCCCTAGTCCTTCCCGCCCCTAAGATTCGCTAAACATATTTCGCTATATGTGGCAAAGTGTCTTAAGATTGTCCTAAGAATTGAACTCGTCTAAGACCTACTGCTTAGAAACTACAAATAATTTAGGAGGAACATCTATGGCGATCGTACCCATGCGGCTACTGCTGGATCACGCGGCGGAAAACGGTTATGGCATTCCTGCTTACAATGTCAACAACATGGAGCAGATTCAGGCTATCATGCGGGCGGCGGATGAAACCAATAGCCCCGTAATCCTGCAAGCTTCTCGCGGTGCTCGTTCATACGCTGGCGAAAACTTCTTACGCCATTTGATTTTGGCTGCTGTGGAAACTTACCCCCACATCCCCATTGTCATGCACCAAGATCATGGTAATGCTCCCGGTACTTGCTATTCGGCGATTCGCAACGGTTTTACCAGCGTGATGATGGATGGTTCTCTGGAAGCAGATGCTAAGACTCCTGCTAGCTACGAATACAACGTCAATGTTACTAGCGAAGTTGTGAAAGTAGCTCACTCCATTGGCGTTAGCGTGGAAGGCGAACTGGGCTGTTTGGGTTCTCTGGAAACTGGTATGGGTGAAGCTGAAGATGGTCACGGTGCTGAGGGTGTGCTCTCTCACGACCAATTGTTAACTGACCCTGACCAAGCTGTGGATTTCGTTGAGCAAACTCAGGTTGATGCTTTAGCCGTTGCGATCGGTACTTCTCACGGTGCTTATAAGTTTACTCGTAAGCCAACTGGTGAAGTTTTAGCAATTAGCCGCATTGAAGAAATTCACCGCCGCTTACCGAATACTCACTTGGTAATGCACGGTTCCTCTTCTGTTCCTGAAGATTTGCTGGCTTTGATCAACCAGTATGGCGGTAAGATCCGCGAAACTTACGGTGTACCTGTCGAAGAAATCCAAAAGGGAATTCAAAGCGGTGTCCGCAAGATTAATATTGACACTGACAACCGTTTGGCGATTACTGCTGCGGTACGTGAAGCTTTGGCTGCTAAGCCTGAAGAGTTCGATCCTCGCCACTTTATGAAGCCTTCAATTAAGTATATGCAGAAGGTTTGTAGCGATCGCTATCAGTCTTTTGGTGCTGCTGGTCATGGTACTAATATCAAGCAAATTTCTCTGGATGATTTTGCAGCTAAGTATGCTAAGGGCGAACTGAAAGCTATTTCTAAGAGCGCTGTGACTGTCTAAGAGTTGTAGATTTTAGATGGGATCTAAGGTCTAAAGGATAATTTGCCGGGTGGCTTTTGGGCTACTCGGTTTTTTATTGTTTGGAATCAAGATGAACTACCTTAAAAAATGCAAATAAAAATTTGTAATATTTTGAAATAAAGAGCTATAATTCTTTATATAGGCTAGCTAAGACGATTGCCCAAAATCACCCAAATGGGTGAATCTGAGAGAGGATGCGCGATCGCCACTGCCAACCTTATGCTGAAAGTAATCCTGAGTTTAAATAGTGAGTCGGTATGATCGTTAGCCATGACAAGCAAACTGCTGCTCAGGTCAAAGTGAAAGATTCTAAACCCTTTGAACCGCAGCCTCCCAAGAAACCCACTCGTAAATTTAATCGGTGGGCGATCGGACTGCTTGCAGCAGGTTTGCTGGCTGTACCAAGTACCATATATATAGTCAAAAGTCAAGCTAAACCACAGGCAGATATAATTCAATCTCTGACTGTCCCAGTTGAGGCGCAAAACCTGACTGTGCGAATTACGAGCTCAGGGACAGTCCAGCCAGTACAGAGAGTAAACCTGAGTCCGAAAACCTCTGGGCGGATAGCAGAATTGTACGTCGAACAAGGCGATCGCGTACAGCAGGGACAATTGATCGCCCGCATGGAAAGTCGCGACATTGAAGCCCAACTGATGCAAGCTCAAGCACGACTAGCTAGCGCGATCGCCAAACTAGACCAACTTCAAGCCGGGAACCGCCCAGAAGAAATCGTCCAAGCTCAAGCTCGGTTAGAGCAAATTGAAGCCAATCTAGCACAACTGCGATCGGGTAGCCGTTCCGAAGAAGTCGCCCAAAGTCAAGCTAGTTTAAACGAAGCCCAAGCCCGTTTAGCAAATGCTCAATCAGGGAGTTTATTACAAGAAATAGCCCAAGCAAAATCTCAAATTGAAGCCAATAAAGCCGCAGCCGAACTGACAGCTCAACGCTTAACTAGAAATCAGGATTTAGTAGAAGAAGGCGCAATTTCTCAAGATCAATTTGAGGAGTATAAAAAAGAAGACCGCACTGCTAGAGCGAATGTACAGGAAGCCGAAAGGCGCTTACAACAATTACAAGAAAATCGGCGATCGCAGATCCAACAATTGCAAGCCGCTGTCGAACAACAGCGACAAGCATTAAACCAAAAACAGAACGGCACTCGCCCCGAAGAAATTACCAGAGCCGAAGCCGAAGTTACAGAAGCTAGAAGCAAGTTAGCCCAGCTTGTGAATGGTAGTCGCCCTGAAGAAATTGCCGCTGCTAAAGCAAATGTAGCAGAAATAAATGCCCAGGTGAGCTACTATCAAGTCCAGTTAGAAGATAGCAGCATTCGCGCTCCTTTTGGAGGAATTATTACCCAAAGATACGCTATTCAAGGAGCATTTGTAACGCCCACTACTTCAGCCTCGGCTACTGACTCTGCAACTTCCACATCTGTTGTTGCTCTAGCGCGAGACTTGGAAGTTTTAGCCAAAGTACCAGAGTCAGATATCGGTCAAATTAAACCCGGTCAAGTCGTAGAGATCGTAGCAGATTCTTATCCCGATAAAGTATTCACAGGGAAAGTTAAATTAATCGCTCCCGAAGCGGTGAAAGAACGAGATGTGACTTTATTTCAAGTCAGAGTAGCTATTGATAAAGGCAAAGACTTGTTGCAGTCGGGAATGAATGTCGATCTCAGGTTTGTCGGTCAACAACTGAACAATGCTTTGGTTGTACCTACAGTAGCGATCGTTACTAGCAAAGGCAATACGGGAGTGCTAATTCCTGATGAGAAAAGTAAACCTAAGTTTCAACCTGTTACTATTGGTTCTACTATTGGCAACAAAATTCAAATACTTGAAGGAGTAAAAGCAGGCGATCGCATTTTTGTTGAACTTCCTGAAGGGCAAAAATTAGATGACATCATTAAAAATCGTAAATAGGTAATGGTTAGTTGTTGGTTGTTAGTTGTTAGTTGTTAGTTGTTAGTTGTTAGTTGTTGCTTGTTTGCGAGCGAGTATTAAAAATAGGCAATGACTACAATTGGTAGTAGTGGCTTTAGCCGCTTTATTCTATAAATTGAGCAGCTACAGTCACTAAAGACGAGCATAATAGTTTATTTATGTGTGCCTATTTAACAACCAACAACTAATAACTAAGTAGGTGGACATACATAAACGTAAGGTGGGCGATCGCCGCAAAAATTTTGTAACCAAAAAGCTAATATGGTTTCGGCGAGCGCCCACCCTACAAGTTATATAAGCGTTTATTTATGTCCGACTACTTAACAACCAAAAAACCATAACCAAAAACCAATAACTAACAACTAACAACAAACAACGAACAATTAACAACTAACAATTAACAACCAACAACTAACAACCAACAACTAACAATTAACCAAAATGGATATTATTGAAAGCGTAAAAATGGCGACAACAACATTAATGGCTAACAAGCTTCGTAGTAGCCTGACAATGTTAGGAATAATCATCGGCAATGCTTCCGTAATTGCTATGATTGGCATCGGTGAAGGAGCTCAGAAATATGTCAGCGAACAAGTTAACTCTCTAGGGCCAAACCTGCTATTTGTGATTCCGGGGAGTCCCGATGCCCAGCGTCGCCCCGTTGTTCCACCCCTGACATTAGTGCTCGCAGATGCAGAAGCGATCGCACAGCAAGTTCCCTCTGTCGAAGAAGTCGCCCCCACCCTCAACGACAGTCAACTTGTCACCTACCGCAGTAACAACGCTTCCAGTTCCATCATCGGGACAACACCGCAATTTCTTTCAGTAAGAAGTTTTGACGTTGCTAAAGGTAGATTTATAACAGATTTGGACTTAAAAAGGCAAGAAAATGTAGTAGCTTTGGGTTCAGAAATAGCCCAGAGATTATTTGGTGATGTGCAACCAATTGGTAGATATGTCCGTATCAAAAATAATACTTTCCAAGTAATAGGAGTTATGCAGCCCAAGGGTTCAACTTTTGGTGATAACCAAGATATGAACGTATTTGTACCGCTGACAACAATGGCAAATAGAATAGTCGGACGTTCATCTCCCTACGGTATTAGAGTAACATTTATTTCAGTTTCCGTTAAAGATGAAACCCAGATGAAAGCAGCCCAGTTTCAGATTGAAAATCTGCTGCGGCTGCGGCATAAAATTACTAAAGATGATGATTTTACCGTTCGCAACCAACAGGATTTACAAAATACTTTGGGAGGAATAACGGGAGCTCTCAAATTAATGTTAGCTGCCGTTGCCAGTATTTCCCTATTTGTTGGTGGAATTGGGATTATGAATATCATGCTAGTTTCCGTTACGGAACGCACTCAAGAAATAGGTTTGCGGAAAGCCATCGGTGCATCTAGGCAAGATATTTTGATTCAATTTATGATTGAATCGGTAATTTTATCGGCGGCTGGAGGTGCGATCGGTACGATGATGGGTGTTGGTGGCGTGATGATAGTGGGTGCTATTAGTCCCCTGCAAGCAGGAGTTTCCCCAGTTGCGATCGCATTAGCTGTAGGTGTTTCCGGTGGTATCGGTTTATTTTTCGGTGTCGTTCCCGCACGACAAGCTGCTAAATTAGACCCGATTGTGGCTTTAAGAACTGCTTAGAATTTCAAGGGTGCGCGATCGGCTTAAAGGGTAGGGGATGGCGAGGCTTTAGATTAAGAGCGATCGCCCTCCTCTTCCTACTAGATAGAAAAGTGCGATCGCCCTCAATCAAAGTCAAAAAACTTTCACTCACCACCCACAATCTAAAAGTTATTAGATCTCCCCTGACTACCCTTTCTCTTCAACCAATCCTTACCCAACTTAATCGTCACATCCGATCGCAAACTCCCCGTACTCTCAACCACAACCTCCCCAAAACCCAAAGACTGGCGAATCGCCTCAGCACCCTTAACATTCCCATCTTGAGCCACAATCCGAGTCACCGCCAAAGGTTCAGGCCAAGAGTTCCCTACTCGCACATTCTCATAGCCAGCTTCAGACAACATACTCACAAACCCATCAGTAGCAGCATTATCTCCCGTACTATCTAAAACCGCCACCCTCAATAATTTCGGGTCTACATTCTCCACTCCCCAGGAATTAGTACCAAAATCAAAGTGTTGAGCCATCAGAGTCTCGACAGCAGTTTCATCAGGTAGCCAATAACTGGCCTTAAACTCCTTGGGATCGCTAAACTCTCCCGGAACCATCAACATCTGTATCCCAGAACGGTCAGTCTGAGTACCAAAACCAACTAAAGCTACTAATTCCTCAATACTCAAATTTGTATCAATATGAGACTGAATTACCGACAAAACCTTCGGCAATTTCGATACTAAACCTAGATTAAGCTCCTGATCCATAAAAGCCCGCATCAAAAGTTGCTGTCGCTGCACTCGCCCAATATCCCCTAAATCATCATGGCGGTAAAGTAGATACTGCACGATTTGTTCCCCTGTCAGATGTTGCTTACCAGCCTTTAAATCTATGAACAAATGCTGGCTTTCATCTATATACTTCATGTCTTTAGGGACATACATCGTTAAGCCACCGAGGGCATCTACCAAGCTCCTTATCCCTTGAACATTAACGATTACATAGCGGTCAATTCCCACACCACCCAGGAGCGAACTTACCGACTTTGCTGCCAAAGCCGGGCCCCCATAATAATTCGCCTCATTAATTTTGCTCAGACCCCTCCCCTCAATATCAGTTCGGGTATCTCGCGGGATAGAGAGCACGCTTAACTTTTTGTTCTGAGGGTCAAATCTCACCAACAGCATCGTATCCGTTAGCCCCTTAAAAGAGTTAACCCAAGTGAAATATCCCGGACTATCTTTAGGCGGCTCATCCAAGTCTGAACTCAGAACCTTGAGCCCCAACACTAAAATATTTACCGGGCGGGTGAGTTCTGGCATCCTCATGTTCATTTTTGCCAGATCCCCTTGAGAAAATACCGCAGCTTCTTCGGGACTCAACTGCTGCTGCTGAAGCGGCGTAGTAGAAAGAGATACTGCTAGCAAGGCTCCGGCTGTGGCGGAAAGCATCGCCACTCCTGCCAAACCAAAACCAAACCCCAGCCAACGTCCTCGGTTAGATTGGGGAGATTTTTTCACGAAAGGTTGACCATTTGTTTGCTTTCTAGGGTCTGGATTTTGCATTTTCTGAGCTGACACGGGCTTCCTCACACACAAAAAGAATTAATAAAAATAGTGGCACTTTGTAGTATCAACCTGGAAACTCCATTAATCAATAGGTTTTGATTTTTAGATCACCCTCAACTATGCACCCTCAACTATGATAGATGCTTGCCTAGCATTTGCTCAGCTACGCGGCTAATTCCAGGTAGCCAAAGGGGTTGGCGTTTCCAGACCCGAATCATTAGCCCCAAGGTGACGATAAAATAGCTGGTGGTAAGCACGCTACTCGTTAATAACAAGGGTATCGTCCAAGATTCCGCAGAGATGGCTCCAGCTTCCAAGAGAATATGCCCTGAGAGCCAACCCAAAGCTAGGACAATCGCTAATCGGCTGGCGGCTCTGTGTTGAGGGCTTCCTTGACGACGGTAAAGCGTCCACAGGGCCGGGAAAAAGCCGACGATAGGAGTCAATAACACAAACAGTTGCAGGCGGTTAAGATCCGAATTTTCTAAGGGGTCTGTATTTTTCATTTCCAGCATAGGAGAACAAAGCAGGATTTAACAGATGGATTGTCTGCGGCGATCGCAGATGATATCCACATTTTGATACACTCAATACAGCACGCAGACGCAGGAGAGTATCCTTAGCCATGACCCAATCCCGCAAATCGACTGTTATTTCTCCATCCATATTATCAGCAGATTTCAGCCGCCTCGGAGATGAAATTCGAGCAGTAGATCGGGCTGGGGCCGACTGGATTCACGTTGATGTGATGGACGGTCGTTTCGTTCCTAATATTACTATTGGCCCCCTGATTGTTGAGGCGATTCGCCCCGTTACCAGCAAGCCTCTGGACGTTCACTTGATGATAGTGGAACCTGAGAAATACGTCGAGGATTTTGCTAAGGCGGGTGCTGATATTATCTCGGTTCACGCTGAACACAATGCTTCCCCTCACTTACACCGTACTCTCGGCCAAATCCGCGAACTGGGCAAGCAGGCTGGTGTAGTGCTAAATCCTTCGACTCCTTTGGAGTTGATTGAGCACGTACTCGAACTGTGCGATCTGATCTTGATTATGAGTGTCAATCCGGGCTTTGGCGGTCAGAGTTTCATTCCGACGGTGGTGCCGAAAATTCGCAAACTTCGCCAGATGTGCGATGAAAGAGGCCTTGACCCCTGGATTGAGGTGGATGGCGGTCTAAAAGTTGATAATACTTGGCAGGTTTTGGAAGCGGGAGCAAATGCGATCGTTGCTGGTTCCGCTGTGTTTAAGGCTAAGGATTATGCAGCCGCGATCGAAGGCATTCGCAATAGCAAGCGTCCAACTCCTGAATTGGCAGCAGTTTAAGAAGGAAGAAGGCAGAGGGAAGAAGAAAGAAGGCAGAGGGGAAATTTTAGCAATATTTTGACGTTTGACTTCTTTCATTCTGGTTTTTATTGTTACCAAATAGCTTACGTAACGCTGGCCTCTGGGTAGTAATGTTACCGCTTAGAGGGCAGCGTTACAAAAAGTTTTTCGTAAATCCCATCGTAGTTTGTAATTAAGTAGGTACTACTTTTAATTAGTAATTATAGAAGAAGGGACTACGATGCTCAGGACTAAGGACTAGGGAAAGAGGGGGAGATGGGGAGCGGGGGAGCAGGGGAGCAACTTAATCAATTAAAAATTAAAAATGCAAAATTAAAAAAAATGCAAAATTAAAAATTGTGAGATTTAATTTTTAATTTTTAATCGATCGAGGGGAGATGGGGAGGATGGGTAATTAGCGATTAGCGATTAGCAATTACCAATTACCAATTAGCAATTACCAATTACCAATTAGCAATTAGCAATTAGCAATTACTTAGAAACTTTCGCCAAAATGCTCTCCATTTCGGATAGTTCAACAGCACCAGAGAAGGTTTCTCCCTTCAAGATAAAGAAGGGAGTACCCTCAATTCCTAATGTTTGAGCGATTTGAATGTCTTTCTGAATGGCTGCTGCTGCTGCGGGGCTATTTCTGTCGCTATTAAACTTCTCTAAATTCAGATTCAGATTTTTCGCGATCGCACCATACAACTCTTCACTCAACTGTTGCTGTTGCTCGAACAAAGCGTTATGATACTCCCAAAATTTCCCTTGCTGCTGAGCCGCCCAAGCTGCTTTAGCCGCTGGTAGCGCTTGTGGGTGAATTTGAACCAGGGGAAAATGTTTGAATGCTAAAGTAACCTTGTCCTCGTGTTTTGCCATAAACTGATTGACAGTATTGTGAGCTCTGCTGCAAAAGGGACATTGAAAGTCAGAGAACTCTATGAGGACAATTTTCTGCGAAGGCGATCCAGTAGTAGGAGAATCCGCGATCGCAGCTTGAGGATTATTTTTTACCTGCTCCAAAAATGACTGCCTAGCCGATCGCAATTGCTCTTGTTGTTGCTGCTGGTACGCCTGTACTGACTCCAAAATTACTTCGGGATTTTCGCGGATAATTTGCAAGACTTGCTCCTTTAATTTGCCTTCTGGTTGTTGAGTATTATTAGCTGATTGGGCGGAGGGCGAACAACCGATTAAAGTCAGGCAAACTATTAAAAGTGCTGCTAGTGAGAAAACTTGCAGGCGATACAGTTGATTCCGCATAGACGATATGTTCATAACAAATGTGAAACTCTAAATTTTCAATCTCAGGGGCAAATCAGTTTAAATATACCTTAGATATTGCTGGTAACGCCGCCCTCTGGGTGTTACGAAAGGAAAGAGCGATCGCACTGATGCGATCGCTCTGGATTTCCCGGAAAACTTAGTTAACTCTCAAGCCGCCTCTCAACTTAATCCTAGCGGCGATTGCTTAGCCACTTAGCGGCTACAATTCCCAAGATACCTGCAACAATCGGATTGCCCAAAAACTTCATCAAACTGGGCTGATCTGCCAACACTTCGCGGAAAACATCGGGGTGGGAGTGATAGGTAAACGATGCCAATCTCGCAACATCATCAGCAGTCATGTGGTTCGGATTGTGAGTCGAAAGTCCTAGCTGTTGCTCTAAAGCGCGATCGCTCAGTCCTTTCTTGCTCAAATGCTTAAAGAATTCTCGCGCCACATCATCCCGTTCATTCGGTTTAATTTGTGCGATCGCCTTTTGCAACTCCGGCTCTAATTGAGCAGGCGATACGTTATCATGGTGCAAAGACTGGCCGAATAACTGTCTGCGCTGAGCTGGAGTAGTCCGCTGAGCAAAGTCATCAAAATTTTCGTATTCGTCGGCTGATACTGCCGGCATTTCTTCAGTATTTCCGTGCGACAAATCGTTCATGATTTGGCGCTTGTATTGGTCGCTGGTAGCCATGATATTTTTCTCCAATTTTCAAAATTTTTGCGTCTCAATCTGATCTTCAGAAATTACGCTCTCGGCTGCGAGTGGAAGATTGCTTAGGGCTTAGTTTGCTTCAATACATTCCCCTTACCCTTGGATTGCTTCGCTTAGCTCGCATTGACAACAATTAGACTTGTAATTAATTCCGTAAGCCTTAAATTACTTAAGCCTTACTCGAGTTGTACTCAATCTGGTTGGATTGCTGATCGTATTTCGCCGTCAAAATCAGTTTTTTATCCGGGGCATACATCAAAACTGTTACATCTTGATTCGGGAAATTGTGATGAAAACCTTGGGCTAAAGATTTTGCTAAATCCTTTACTTCATTAGGGCGGACTTGCGGCGTAATTACAACACCTAACTTGTTGTTATCCCGGATATAAACGTCTTGTACTACATTCTTTGCAGTCTGCATTACCCAATTGCCAAAATCTTGGCCAACTGGGGTATTTCCTCGTTGTAGCTGTGCGTAATAATTGGAATTACTACCAATTGCTACTGGTAGATTAGTCGGTTTCTGGGCTGCGGGTGCTCCCGCACAGGCTGTAGAAATAGTCAGGACTAAAACCAACATTAGCCCGGTAATAATTTGGCGACTTTTCTGAAAAAAATTCATTTTTTTCCTCCTTCTGCGAAACGTTCTTAACAGAATGATTAATTACTTATTCTCTGTTTTCATTCTGTACTAAGTAGTTGGACAAAAATAAATAATGTCATTACGAGCAAAGCGAAGCTTTTCCCAAAACCTTGCGATTGCTTCACTTCACTTCTTCCGTTCGCAATAACATGGCTACGTTTATTTATGCCCGACTACTTATAAACAGAGGGTCTAGATAGAAAAGTAGCTACCCAGACCCTCTGAGTTAGTATTAAGCGCGGTTTACTTTTTCCTTCACGTCATCTTTTATGTCTTCGACCCCGTGGCGAACTTGGGCTTCTTTTTGCTTCATTTTGCCTTCAGCTTTATCTTCGGGATCGCCAGTAACATTACCTAGCGCTTCTTGAGCCACACCTTCAAGGTTTTTGGCAGTAGCTTTTGCACGATCTTCTACACTCATGATTTTTCTCCTATTCTGTAAAGTTGTTTACTTTTTTTGTCTTAAACTCATGGTATTAGCAAATTCCTTGCTTTACCCTCTACCAAGAGATAGATTAAAGAAAAAGGGGGAGAATATGATAGTAACCGCTAGCTCTTTAAATCCTTCTGCTTTCTGCGATAACTATATTTGGGAATAACTTTGTAACTACAAAACAAAGTCCGCCTGTGCGGACTATAAAAATAAATTTAACCCCTAGACTCTCCATAAGGGTTTTGTTTGAGAAGATTACGATTTGAAATGTTGAGCTTCAAAAGATGTTAATGTTTTGTTTCTTCCTCTATCTTTTGATTAAGTTCTTCTCTTAAGATTTCCGCTGCACGGAGAGTTTGAGCCTCAGCTTGCCGATGTTCACCTCCGGCTTTCTCTGCTACCTCACAGAGTAATTCTGCCCTAGCTTCTCGATTTTTCTGTTCAACATACTGGATATGGGTTGTTGCTGATTCTTCGTCATTCATGAGCTTTCACCATGTTTTTTAGATAATTTATTTAAATGAGAGACACTTCCAGGTAAATTCAACCATACTTTTATAGTAAGAGAAATAGTTGAGCTATTCATCTGCCTATAGAGATAATATATAAGATTTAAAACTAATACAAAAGGAACAGAAACTTTAACGCCTTCAACTGCTGTCAGACTGACCCATCATGCTTCGTAAGGTCGCAGTCTCAATGGTAAGTTTAACACCGAGACTGCGGCGCTAAAAGTAGATTGGCGTAAGTCCTATGCTCATCAAAAATTTTAGGTGTTTCAGCAGTCACGAACCCCCCTTTGTTAGGGGGTTATAGGGAATCGATGAGGTTAACTTTGAAGCGTCTAATCAATGAATCCCATCAGTGTGAAAGTATCATCAGTTTCGTTGGGAGCTATAGGGCGACTGCCACCCATCACGGAGTAAAGTTCGCTAATCTGTAGCGTGCTCGAACCAACTGGGCGGTTTCCAGCTTCAGAGTACATTTCCATTACCTGAAAGTTATCTGCCATGACTGGGCGATTGTCCACTATTTCTATCACTTCCAGAGAACTTGATTCTATGGGGCGGTTGCGGATAGTCTCGAACACCTCAAAATCATTAGCTCCAATTGGTCGATTCTGAGGTAGAGGATTATGATACAATTGAATGTCTGGCTGTTTGCGATCGCTCATTGCTTTGTCCCTAATTGTTAAAGCCATAACTTGAGATATACTCCCTGATTTTTGGGTAACAGCCTCATTCGCTGCAACTTCCTCTGTCTTACCACTGTTTCTGCGTCCCTGGCTCGCGGTTTTCTTGCCAGTTCTGTTAATCGCCATAAATAAATACCTCTGTGTTGCTGAGTAGGTTTACTATTGACTAGAAGAAGCACTTTTTTAGTCAGCTTTCAATTCTACTGTCAATAATTAAAATATTCTAAATTATACCAAATATTTTAATTTAATTGCAATCTAACTACATATTTGTTAATATTTATAAGTAACATAGCATTCTCTGATAGTTACTATGGGAGATAAATTTTATCTTCAAGCTCCCTTTGAGCCGACTGGGGATCAACCGAAGGCGATCGCGCAACTAACTTCAGGCGTACTTGCAGGCGATCGCTTCCAAACTCTACTTGGTGCGACGGGTACAGGCAAAACCTTTTCAATAGCTGCGGTTATTGAGAAAGTGGGCAGACCTACCCTAGTTTTAGCTCATAATAAGACCCTCGCGGCTCAACTGTGCAACGAATTGCGAGGTTTTTTTCCCAATAATGCCGTCGAATACTTCGTTAGTTATTACGACTATTACCAGCCAGAAGCATACATTGCTGTCACCGATACATACATCGAAAAAACAGCAGCAATTAACGAAGAGATCGATATGTTGCGACACTCAGCAACGCGATCCCTCTTTGAACGCCGCGACGCGATCGTAGTAGCATCAATTAGCTGCATCTACGGCTTAGGAATGCCAGCAGAATACCTAAAAGCTGCTATCCCTTTTCAGGTAGGAACCGAAGTTAACCAGCGGCAACTATTGCGAGATTTAGTTAACATTCAATATAGCCGCAACGACTTAGATTTAGGTCGAGGAAAATTCCGCGTCAAAGGCGACGTACTAGAAATTGGCCCCGCCTACGAAGATAGAATAATTCGCATAGAATTCTTTGGCGATGAAATTGATGCGATTCGCTACGTTGACCCCGTAAGTGGTGGAATTATCCAAACCGTAGAAGCTTTGAATATTTATCCCGCCCGTCACTTCGTAACCGCTGAAGACAAATTGGAGGCAGCTTGTCAAGCAATTGAAATCGAAATAGAAGACAGCGTAGAAGAACTAAAAAAAGCGGGTAAATTAGTAGAAGCACAACGTTTAGAACAACGCACTCGCTACGATTTAGAGATGTTGCGAGAGGTTGGCTACTGCAATGGAGTCGAGAACTATTCCCGCCATTTAGCAGGGCGAAATGCTGGAGAACCGCCAGAGTGTTTAATTGATTATTTCCCCAAAGATTGGCTGTTAGTAATAGATGAGTCTCACGTCACAGTACCTCAACTACGGGGGATGTACAACGGCGACCAAGCCAGAAAGAAAGTGTTGATTGAGCATGGATTTCGCTTACCTAGCGCCGCAGATAACCGCCCTTTGAAAGCAGAGGAATTCTGGGAAAAAGTAAACCAGTGTATTTTTGTTTCTGCTACCCCTGGTAATTGGGAAATAGAAATCTCTGAAAGTCGAGTTGCCGATCAGGTAATTCGCCCAACAGGGTTAATAGATCCTGAGATTTATGTGCGTCCGACTGAGGGGCAAATTGACGATTTGCTAGGAGAAATCAAAGAGCGCGTACTTCTGCAAGAGCGGACATTAGTGACAACTTTAACTAAACGCATGGCGGAAGATTTAACAGAATATTTGCAAGAACGCGGAATTAGAGTCCGGTATTTGCACTCAGAAATTCAGTCAATTGAGCGCATAGAAATTCTGCAATCTTTGCGGGATGGAGATTTTGATGTATTAATAGGAGTGAATTTATTACGGGAGGGATTAGATTTACCAGAGGTGTCTTTGGTAGCAATTCTAGATGCAGACAAGGAAGGATTTTTAAGGTCAGAACGTTCTTTAATTCAAACCATTGGTAGGGCGGCTCGTCATGTCCGGGGACAGGCGATATTGTATGGTGATAATTTGACAGATAGCATGATTAAAGCCATTGATGAAACTGATAGACGGCGGGGGATTCAGTTGGCCTATAACAAAATGCACGGAATTACACCGCAGTCAATTGCGAAGAAGTCATCTAAGAATGCAATTTTAGCATTTTTGGATGTGTCGCGGCGGCTGAATTCTCAGCAGTTAGAAACGGTCTATGAACAGGTAGATGAGTTATCTTTGGAAGAGATCCCTGAGTTGATTGGTCAGTTGGAAGTGCAGATGAAGGAAGCGGCGAAGAAGATGGAGTTTGAAGAGGCGGCTAAGTTTCGCGATCGCATTAAGCACTTGCGAGATAAACTACTAGGTCATTAGTCACTTTAGTAGTAGTAAGGTTGGGAAGGCGATCGCTTTTCCCTTTTCCCTAGTTTAGGGCAAAATTTGGGAAAGCGATGCCTGCGGCTGGCTACGCCTTCGCACTTTTTATCAACTTCTTAACCTCTCCTTAGTGTATTCGCGTTCTAAGCTGTCGGCCACTGAGAAATTATCTTCAGAAGAGTCATCTGGTTTTGACTTGTATTGAGAAAGCTCATCTTTCAAATTGCAATTCTCAGAGTGTTGGTTAAATTTCACATAATTAGGACTTACGCAGGGAGTCTCAGAAACCGGGTTTTTGAGAGCATCTGTGGGTAAAAACGAAGTATTTTCGTAAAAAACCCGGTTTCTTTGGTTGGGTGCGTAAGTCCTGATAATTTAGCCTTTCCTCAAGATGCTGAATCTGACTTGGAAGCGCCACCTGTCGAGTATCTGCCTGTGTATTCCTTCGTGCCTCTTGGTAGAGTTGATACACTAGACGGAGGAAGCTCGACATTAAGTCTTACGCTAAGTTCAAGAAAAAACTTAATAAATTGGAAGACTCCCAAGAAGATCCAACTAATATAAATGAATAACCACTAACATCATGTATGACCCACAACTCAACAAAAATCCCCTTTGTTGACCTCTCCCTCCAACATCAACCCATCCAAAGTCAAATAGAACAAGCTATTGCACAAGTCATCCAGAAAGGAGACTTCATTCTTGGCCAAAAACTCGCCGAATTTGAATCAGCATTTGCCACAGCTTGCGGCGTAAAATATGGTATCGGGGTGGGCAGTGGTACAGATGCGATCGCGCTAGGACTTCAAGCTTGCGGGATCGTCCCTGGCGACGAAATCATCCTCCCCGCAAACACCTTTATCGCTACCATCATCGGCGTTCTTCGAGCCAAAGCGACACCAGTATTAGTAGATTGCGAACCTCACACCGCTCTTATTGACCTAATAGCAGCAGAAAAAGCCATAACCCCCAAAACCAAAGCAATTATGCCCGTGCATCTCTACGGGCAAATGGTATCGCCTAATCAACTTCTAAATTTTGCCAAAACCTACAACTTAATCATATTTGAAGATGCTGCACAAGCACACTTAGCACAAAGAGAAAATTACCGTGCAGGTTCATTTAGCAAAGCAGCAGCATTCAGCTTTTATCCTAGTAAAAACTTAGGAGCCTTTGGCGATGGGGGAATGCTAGTTACTAACGATCGAGAATTAGCACAAAAAATGCTGATTTTTCGTAACTACGGTGCATCCCAGAAATATTTGCACACAGAATTAGGAACCAACAGCCGCCTCGACACCTTGCAAGCAGCCGTGCTAAATGTTAAGCTTCCATACTTAGAGGGTTGGAATCGCGATCGCAATTTAGCTGCTCTGCATTATAATGAACTATTAGATCCCCTGAAAAAAAAAGGGATCTTCCCCATCCAAAACCAGAGTGGCAATGGTAATATTTATCATCTATACGTAATCAGGGTGACAGATGAATGTCCCCTTACCCGCGATATCCTTCAGGAGAAACTCGCAGTTAACGGCATTCAAACAGGCATTCACTATCCGATACCTTGCCATCTCCAACCTGCCTATCCAAACTTAGGTAATTTAGGCGATTTCCCTAATGCAGAAAATCTCTGCAAACAGATTTTATCATTACCAATGTATCCTGGACTGAGAAAAACTCAAGTTGAGCAAGTAGTTGCGGGGATTGCATCTTTAATTGGGAATTGGTAATTGGGAATTGGGAATTGGTAATTGGTAATTGGGAATTGGTAATTGGTAATTGGTAATTGTTAGTTGTTAGTTGTTGGTTGTTATTGTTCGCTGTGCTCCGCGTGTCAAGCGCAGCGCAGGTGTTCGCTGTGCTCCGCAATCTGAGGTGTTGCGAAGGTAGTGAAGTAAACTAAGTCCGAAGCGATCGCAATAGGTTGAGATCGCCTTGAGGTTTCTAAAGGTAGGACTGATGAATTGTAACTTTGTGGTAAGGTTTTGAGATTGCTTCACTACGTTCGCAATGACAACCAACAACTAACAACCAACAACCAACAACTAACAACTAACAACTAACAACTAACAACTAACAACTAACAACTAACAACTAACAAC
>NZ_JAQMUA010000022.1:0-2238 GCF_028330895.1 Kamptonema animale CS-326
GGATAAATTCGCAAACGACGGTTAGGTTCTTCGCCAAAACTGTGAGACTTCAGGTGATAGTGCTCAACAAGTTCGTGCTGCATCTTGCGAACGTGGGAAGAACGGGGTAGAAGTTCCACCGGTTGACCCTTGGGAATCACAATTTGCTCAACAGCTAAACGAGTTTCTTCCAAAGCTTCGATCTCGTCAGAAGAACCGCTATGAGCAAATAAGCTCAAATCCGCCATTTCGGGGGTTCCGGGGTCATCCATATCTAACAACCGCCGTAAAGCTCTTGCTACTAGAGGCAAAGTCCCTGCTTTAATCGTGTGCAAAGGAACTTGGCGCGTTTTTGCTAAATGGCGGAGTTTTGACTGGTTGCGGACATTCGATCGCAACGCCAAAACCACATCCGCACTATCAATATCCTTCGTCAGCACCACAGGCAGATTCAGCGTTGCAATCACCTGTTCTAACTGATGGCGCGGAATCCCATAAGGATAGATGTGCAGTGGTAAATCCTCACCATTGGGCCCAGCATTTCTGGAATAACGACCCTCTGGCAACACAGGATCTACAGACAGCGACTCATCAAGCAATTGCTCAAAATACCTTGCCTCAGCAAGTTGCGCGGGTTTAGCAGCAAATTGCTCTTTCGGGGGCGGCAGCGGGATCATTTTCCCAGAACCGCGCCATCCTTGGGCTTCTGGAAATGTCGTTTTCCCCGACCCGAAAGACGACGTTCCCAGGACTCCTGCTGGATTGGTAGGTACTGCTGCCGCCTCTTGGGTAACAATCACTTCGCCAGAATCTCCAATACTTCTGACTTGCAAGTTCGGCTGTCGTCCTCGTAGCAGAATGTCAACGGTTTCAGAAACGTGCTCGTGGATGACCCAACGCTGTCTTTCTAGCATTTCCACCGCAATCTCAAAAGTAGGTGGTGCTTTGCGTTCCAAAACCGTCTTCTGAGAACCCCTGCGCCGCGCCTCGTCATCTCCCAGCGTCACCGCCTGAATACCGCCGATTAAATCAGCTAGAGTCGGGTTTTTTACCAGGTTTTCCAGGCGGTTGCCATGAGCAGTTCCTACTAACTGTACTCCCCGTTCTGCGATCGTTCGTGCGGCTAATGCTTCCAATTCCGTGCCGATTTCATCAATCACAATCACTTCCGGCATATGGTTTTCCACTGCCTCGATCATGACTTGGTGCTGAAATTCAGGGTGGGAAACTTGCATTCTTCGAGCACGACCGATCGCCGGGTGAGGGATATCTCCATCCCCAGCAATTTCGTTAGAGGTGTCGATGATTACTACTCGTTTCTCCAAGTCGTCGGCTAACACGCGGGCAATTTCCCGCAGGGCCGTTGTTTTACCGACTCCAGGGCGACCGAGTAGCAGAATTGACTGGCCAGTTTCCACCAAATCGCGGATTAAGCCGATTGTGCCAAAGACAGCGCGACCCACCCTTAAGGTCAGGCCGATTACTTCGCCAGTGCGATTACGGATAGCGCTGATCCGGTGCAGAGTTTGCTCGATACCAGCTCGGTTGTCCCCGCCAAAGTCACCTACTCGCTGAATGCAATGGTTGAGGCTTTCTTTGGAAACAAGGGTTTCGGAAAGGTATTCAGCTTTAGATGGAAAGCGAGCTTCTGGGCGGCGACCGAGATCCATGACAATTTCAATGAGTCTGTCTCGCTGCGGATGTTGCTTTATTGGCCGCCGAATTTCTTCTGGGACAATATCTAGTAATTTGTTGAGGTCGTCTGTAATCTGCATTCGCCTCGATACTATTAGTTGCTAGTTGCTAGTTGTTAGTTAATGGTTAACTGTTAACCGTTAACAGTTAACCAATTCCCTTAATTTGTGAAACTAAGGAATGAGCTAAACTTACAGCTTGCCAGAGCAGGTTGGGTTCAGCTTCGAGCGTAGCTGCAAGAGGTATTTGAGCTGTGGCGGCTGGCGGTATGTTCTTGCCAGGAATAGCCTTGGCTCTTTCTATTTGCCTTGTTTCTAACTGTTCCAAAATTGGTGACAGCAAGACGCGGGCATAACTACCGTAAGCTACACCTGCAATGTAGGTTTTGGGATTGGGAATTTGGGGTTTGGGATTGTGAATTTGGTTTACAGATTCTCGCTCTGATTCTGTATTTCCCGATTCCAAATCGAAAGTCGGCAATCTCACATTCAGGAGTCCAGCAGCTTTTAACTTGCTAACGGTGCGATCGTTCGTTCCGCCTGCAAGTTGTACGTATCCTGGTAA
>NZ_JAQMUA010000216.1:0-11355 GCF_028330895.1 Kamptonema animale CS-326
AACTTAGGGCGATTTGAAGAAGCGATCGCCTCTTATGGCAAAGCGATTGAATTCAAACCTGACTACCACGGAGCTTGGAATAACCGGGGTTTGGCGCTGGGAAACTTAGGGCGATTTGAAGAAGCGATCGCCTCTTGGGACAAAGCGATTGAATTCAAACCTGACTTCCACGAAGCTTGGTATAACCGGGGTGTGGCGCTGGGAAACTTAGGGCGAAATGAAGAAGCGATCGCCTCTTGGGACAAAGCGATTGAATTCAAACCTGACTTCTACGAAGCTTGGTCTAACTGTGGTGAATTAAAAATTTGCCAAATCTTTAACACTAAACAAGATCTAGAAGTTTGGCGATCGCGCCTCACAACCATAGTCAACATTTACGAAAAAAACAACGTTCTTTCTGCTTTAGGACAAGGACTTGTTAACAACATCCCAGAAATAATGTCAGAAATGATTAGCGACAAAGCAGCGCGAATCTGGCTAGAAGTATGGCAAGAACAGACAAGCAAATTCGATGATTTTCAAATACCCTTACGCCTACTAAATGCCGCCGTCCGCTACCGGGAAACCAAAGGCGATCGACGGGCCCTACTGGAACTCCCCATCGAAGAACGAAAATTGCTACAATCCATATTGGATTTAGAACCATCAGGTCATTAGTATCCCATGCAAACTCTTCCGACTGCTACAACAAACTTCCACGTATCTAGTGACCTGTTCATTAAAGATTGCCTTCGCGCTGTTCATTACCTCAAAATCACCACCACCGTCTTTATTCTCGCTCAAAAGGTCAAGAAAAAAGTTAAGGGTCTTTTTCAACAAATAATCATCCATTTAGCTAGACTATTAAGTGAGCCTGTTGCAGGTAAACCGCCCGATCATCAGGACGATCCAGAGCGCGATCGCCCTCATTGGTGGCAAGAAATTAAAAGCTTTGTCACCCAAATTCAAGCAGAACATCTATCTGAAGCTCAATTGCGGAAAATTCTTGAAGACGCTTTTAGTCCAGAAGATGTCGATGCTGTCATAGAAGCATTGAAACAAGCATCGGAAATCATGGGAGATCCACCCCTAAACTTGTTTCAATAAATAAAACAATAGGTAACAATTATGGTTTCCCAAATCACATCACTGAGAGCAGCAATTAACGCTCTTAAGCAGCATCGAGAGAAGTTGGAACCTCAACTCGGTAAAAGCAAGTTAGATCGGCTGATATTTAATCTCGAAGAAATCGATTTAGATATTGAAAAATTTGCCAATGAGCTTATAGATGCTGCTACAAAAGAAGCAGCTTTAGAGCAGCTTACAGAAACAGTTGATTCTTTTCAATATGGCTCTATTCCTCATATAATAGGACATCTTGAGACAATAGAAGAACTATTGGAAAACAACATAGATAGACTTACCAGCAGGAGTGATGACTTTAGGGTGAATTTAATAACTAAATGAAAAATCCTCGCCAACTAGCATTTATCGCCCTCCGCGAAGTCCACCGACGCGGCGCATTCGCAGACGTGGCCCTCGATCGCACTCTCCGCAACTCCGAACTCAGCGAGGTCGATCGCAGACTCCTGACAGAAATAGTCTATGGTAGCGTCAGAAGAATGCGATCGCTCGATTTTCTCATCGACCAACTAGCAAAAAAACCCGCCTCCCAACAACCCCCAGACCTTCGCACAATTTTACACATCGGTTTATATCAACTCCAATATCTCACCCACATCCCCCCATCCGCCGCCGTTAATACCACCGTTCAACTAACAAAAGAAAACGGATTTTCTGGCCTTAGTAGCTTTGTTAATGGCCTATTGAGACAATACACCAGAATTACCCCCCAACCCCCCCTTATGAAGGGGGGGCTAAGAGTATTGCTTATGAAGGAGATGCTAAGAGTATTGCTTATGAAGGAGATGCTAAGAATATTGCTTATGAAGGAGATGCTAAGAATGACGATAAAACTAATACTACCCCCCAAAATAACACAACCCCCCCCCTTACCAAGGGGGGGCAGGGGGGGGTTAATTCAATCCTAAAACTACCAGAAAATCCCATCGAACGCTTAGGAATTATCCACAGTTTCCCCGACTGGCTAATACAATTCTGGCTAGAACAAATAGGCGAAACCGAAACAGAAAAACTCTGTCAATGGTTCAATCAATCCCCCACGATTGACCTCCGAATTAATCCCCTTCGTACAACCATTGATGAAGTAGAAACCGCCTTTAAATCTCAGAATATAGCAGTTAATCGCATCCCCTATTTACCCCAAGCCTTAAGATTAAATGGCAGCATCGGCGCAATTTACAACCTACCAGGATATAACGAAGGTTGGTGGACAATTCAAGACAGCAGCGCTCAATTAGTCACCCATTTACTCGACCCTCAACCAGGGGAAACTATCATTGATGCCTGCGCCGCACCCGGAGGAAAAACCACCCACATCGCCGAATTAATGCAGGATAAAGGCACAATTATCGCCTGCGATAAAACCGAAAGCCGACTCAAAAAGCTTAAACAAAATGCCGAAAGAATGCAGCTTAACTCTATTGAAATTCACACAGGAGATAGCCGTAACTTCCCCAACTTTACCAACAGTGCCGATCGCGTCTTACTAGATGCCCCTTGTTCAGGACTGGGAACCCTCCACCGCCGCGCCGATGCGCGTTGGAATCATACAGAAAAAAATATCGAAGAACTCTCAATACTGCAATTACAATTATTAGCAAATGTCGCCACATTTGTCAAGCCTGGAGGTAAATTAGTTTACGCAACCTGCACGATTCACCCCTTAGAAAACGAAAACATTATTGAATCATTTTTAACCAACAATCCTGACTGGCAAATAGAACCAATAACACTTGATTTACCCATAGAACCCACAGCCGAACGATGGCTAAAAGTCTGGCCGCAAAGACAACAAATGGATGGTTTCTTTATAGCCAGCCTAAAAAAATTATCATCGCCTTATATTGCTAGGGACTAGGGGTTAGGGGCTACGCATAGGTGTCAACTTAAGCAGAAAGCCCGCCAGGGGTTAAAACCCCTAGCTAATAAATTTAAGTCCTCTGAAGAGGACTAACTAAATTCAAAAGTTTTCTATTTAAAAGTTTTCTTAGTCCTCTTCAGAGGACTTGATCTTTGAGACAGGGGTTTTAACCCCTGTCGGATTCAGGGGTTTTAACCCCTGTCGGATTCAGGGTTTGACCTTAAGTTGACACCAATGGGGGCTACGATCATCAGTTAATTATAATTCTCAACAGGTTCTTGATAAGCTGGCTCTTGATAACTCTCTGGCTCTTGATAACTCTCTGGTTCTTGATAACTACCTGGATCTTGATAAGTAGCAGAATCGTGGGAACTACCCCCAGGATTATAAGGAGAAATAGAATCGTCATCATTCTTAATCATCCCATAAACCACGTTCCCAGGCTGCACAGGCTTCGCCTTAATACTCCCCTTTCTCCCCTCCAATTCCGGCAACTTTGGAAACTCCTCAACAGGCATTCCCTTTACCGCCTGAGACATAAATTCCCGCCAATTATAAGCGGCTGTACTACTAGCCCCATAAGTTGGATAATTATCATCATTTCCCAGCCAAATACCCGTTACTACCTGGGGGATAAAACCAATAAACCACAGATCGCGAGCCTGTTCAGAAGTACCAGTTTTGCCAGCAACATTTCGATCCGACAAAGCCGCAGGCCCTCCCGTACCGCTTTGCACCACTCCCTGCAACATCCAAGCAATAATTGCAGCACTATTTTTATCGACAACTCGCTTAGGTTTAAAATCAGCATTGTAAATTACATCTCCTCGCTGATTAATCACCCGGCGAATCCCGTGAGCCTCGATATAATTCCCTTGTGCTGCTAGAGTACCGTAAGCATTAGTTAACTCCAGTAAATTCACCTCCGAAGCGCCTAAAGCCAGCGAATAAGTGGGATTGAGTTTAGACTTAATCCCCATATCATGAGCTAACTTAATCGTCGGATCGAACCCAACATCAACTAACACTTTCACCGCTACCACATTCACAGAACTTGCTAGCGCGTCAGCCATCGATCGCCAACCGCTAAACCTTTTACCATAATTATTTGGTTGATACCCATCAAAAATCACCGGGCCATCTTCATAGCTGTCATAAGGCGAAAAACCAGCCGCGATCGCAGCCGTATAAACCAACCCCTTAAAAGTAGATCCTGGCTGCCGTAACGCTTGCGTAGCACGGTTAAACTCACTCTTTCCAAAATTCGCACCCCCCACCATCGCCTTCACTTCCCCAGTGCGAGATTCAATTGAAACCAGTGCCGCTTCCTCAAATCCCTGAGCTTTACCGTCAAGTTCTACAGCATCTTTCATCACCTGCTCTGCTATTTTCTGCCACTCCAAATTTATACTCGTTTCTACAGTCAAACCTCCCGCTTCCAAAGCATCCTTAGAAACATAGCGTGGCAATTCTTTCATAATATATCTGGCAAAATAGGGAGCTTGCACTTGCAGCCGTTTTGGAGCACTTGGTTTCACCGCCAGAGGTTGTGCGATCGCCTCCCGTTCTTGCGTCTCTGTAATCACCTTAGCTTCCAGCATTTGCTGCAACACAATATTACGGCGTTCCTTAGCAGCATCTGGATTCACCAGAGGCGAATATTCACTTGGTGCCGGAGGTAAACCCGCCAAAGTCGCCATCTCTGCCAAAGTCAATTCATTCACCGGCTTACTGAAATAAACCCAAGCCGCATCCGCCACCCCATAAGCACCAGAGCCCAAATAAACCAGATTCAAATAACGTTCTATAATTTGATCTTTCTTCAATTCTCGCTCAATTTTCTGAGCCAAAAGCGCCTCGCGCACCTTCCGCAACAAACTCCGTTCTTGGTTGAGGAATACAATCCGCGCTAACTGCTGCGTAATCGTACTTCCACCCTGTACTAAATCCCTCGCCATTATATTAGAAGCGATCGCCCGAAAAATCCCTTGATAATCGACCCCCCCATGTTCATAAAAACGCCGATCTTCGATCGCAATAAAAGCCTTAATTAACTGTTCGGGAATCTCCCTCAGTTGCAGCTTTTCCCTAGTTGCAGGCCCACTTTGCAGCAAAATCGTTCCATCAGCCGCCTTAATACTCAAAGTCCCATCGCGAGTAAAAGCCGACATATCAGCAATATTCGGCAAAGCTTGCTCTAAAGTACGTAGACTCCACCAGACATAGCCCAGAGCACTACCGCCAACAGTAACTACACCTACTCCTACCCAAAATATAGGGCGGCGGTAAAGATTTTTCTTGCCACTACTCGTCAGAGGAGGGAATTTGGCATCAAACCAAGCCCGAATCTTCCTCAAGCCCGACCAATCTCGCTTAACTATATCAACCTTATTTGCGTCAGATGGCTGATTCTCCGTCTCAAGTGCAGCACCTTCGGCTGTCAGGGGTTCAGCATTAACTGGCACACCTTGCTGTAATTCTTGACCCGTCGGCGGTGTAGGCACTGCCCCTTCCGTTATAGCTTGGTTGAGTCCGTCGCCATCGGTAGCAGGCGACCAATTTTCATCAAAACTCGCCCCTACAGCATTGCTGCCTTGGCTTGCCGGATCTTGCATATTTGATAAAGATTCTGCCACGTTAGACTTTTAAACCACCTGTTAATTTTAGAACGAAGAAGGAAGAAGGGGTTAGGGACTAGGGGTTAGGGAGTAGGGGTTAGGGACTAGGGGAAGAGGGAACAGGGAAAAAGAATAATTATTTAGGAGAGAAGGAAAGGGAATTATGAGCGAGTTATAAACGTGACTTGTAACTCAAAACTCTTCCCTAATCCCTAGCCCCTAGTCCCTAGCCCCTTCTTCCCCCCTAGACCCCTGCGTGGCCTAGTGCTAAGGCAGCCACAAGCATACCTAATACTAGGAAAGGCTGGGCACTTGCTTGATATTTAACATCATTTTCCAGAGGATTGCGTAGAAAATACATATCTTGGAAAGTGATTTGGGGAATCACCAACAACACGAGGAGGACAGCATAGAGATTCTGGTGGATGCTAATCAAGTATGCCGCAATTCCCAATTGAAAGAGGTCGATCGCGCACACGCAAATCCAAGCGGCTGTCCCCACGCCAAACATGACTGGCAGAGATTTTAACCCCAATTGGCGATCGCCTTCTACACTCTTAAAATCATTAACAATCGCAATTCCCAACCCTGCCATACTGTAAAACAGGGTCAAAATCATAATCGTCGCATCCAGTTTGCCGAACAAAGCTTGTCCCGCCCACCAAGGTAAAGCAATGTAGCTAGAACCCAAGGCATAATTCCCCAACCAGCCATTCTGCTTAAGTTTCAGCGGTGGTGCCGAGTAAATATAAGCGATAAAAGCGCCGCCGAGAGTTAAAAGAACCATGATCGGAAACTTATGACCGGCCCACAAATCAAGGGCGATGGAAATGCCGATCCCACCTGCCAGCAATACAAAAATCTGAGTAACCACTTGCGGAATCGAGATCGCGCCGGAGGGAATAGGGCGGTAGGGTTCGTTAATGGCATCAATTTCGCGATCGTAGAAGTCGTTAAGGGTTTGGGTATATCCTGTCATCAATGGGCCTGAGAGCAACATACAAGCCGCTGCTACTAAGACATTTTCCAGCGTCCAAGTGTAGTTACCAGAAGAAGCCGCCCCACACACGACTCCCCAAATTAGAGGAATCCAAGTAATCGGCTTCATCAGTTGCAAGCGAATTTTCCAGATAGAAGTTTCGCCCGGTGCAGCCCCTTTCATACCCAACATTTGCCGAGTTTTGGCGCTGCGGCTATCTGTTTGGGCAGCAGTGATGGGTGTTGGCTCTGGGGTAGACTGGGAAGGAGGAGAATCAGACATAGTTTTATGTTGACGGTGCTATCTTGTAGCTCTACGTTGCAATAATATTCCTGACAGGATACCATTGATATTCATAGATATACTTAATTTTTAACCGCACGGCGACGCAGATAATTACTAATTGCTAATTCTTAATAAAGATCCGGCCGGGATGGCAGAGTTATAGATATCTATTCTAAACTGTCTTGGCAATTGCTATAAAATAATTTAATTTTGTTCGGTTATCTCCTGAACTTTTTCATCTGGCAGAAAGTTAGAATCTAAAACCTCAATAGAAGTGTAAGGACATAGTTGGGGAAATACTTCTATCGGCAATCTAGTTTCAGCACTTGCCTGTTTAACCGCAGCCGCATAGCACTTATCAAATATCTCTTCTAAATATGGTTTGAGGCTAGGAGAATCTTCCAAATCGTCCTGAATGCGCCGCCGATGTTCTACGATGCTACCTTCCCAACTTCCGCTTCTCAACTCTGGCTGAAATTGCCACTTGAGCAAGTGCATAATAACTACAATAATATTGCTCTTTAGGCTCTTGCGCTCACTTCTTCCCATGCTTTCTATTTCCTCAATCAGGTTTTCCCAGTCGATATTTGAGAAATCCTGCGATCGCAACTTTTCTACTGTCGTCTCAATCCATTTCAGGTAGTCTGCCTCATATAAGCTCTGTCTGTCAATTCCTATTTCTGTCACCATAAGTTTCACTCCCAATGTTTACAATTATTTTTCTCGGATTTACAATTATATTTCTATTAGAAATATGTAAAAATTTGTCCATAAAAATCTCTTTATAGCTCTCCTAGTTTAATTCTCTTCATTTATTGCCTCAACTTTTCCATCGGGCAGAAAGTTAGAATCTAACACCTCAATAGAGGTGTAAGGACATAGTTGGGGAAATACTTCTATCGGTAATCCCGTCTCAGCACTTGCCTGTTCAACTGCATCCCAATAACATTCAGCAAATACCTCTTCTAAATATGGTTTGAGACTGGGAGAATCCTTTAAATCGTCGCGAATTCGCCTGCGATGTTCGACAATGCTGCTTTTCCAGCTACGACTTCTTAACTCTGGTTGAAATTGCCACTTTAACAAGTGCATAATAACTATAATAAGATTGCTCTTAAAACTCTTGCGCTCACTCCGCCCCATGCTTTCTATTTCCTCAATCAAATTTTCCCAGTCAACGTTTGAGAAATCTTGCGATCGCAACTTTTCTACAGTAGTTTCAATCCACTTCAAATAATCGGCTTCATATAAACTTTGTTTGTTAATTCCTAGTTCAGTCACCATATTTTTTACCTGAGTTTATGTTAATATCATTTACACACTTTCTACCAAAAACTAGGGTTTTAGATTGCTTTGTAAGACTCGCAATGACACAATTAAGTTTAAGTTGTTTTTGCCTAAGTCTGATTAATTCATTGAGCATTTTCGTCTGGCAGAAAGTTAGAATCTAACACCTCAATAGAGGTATAAGGGCATAATTGGGGAAATACTTCCAGAGGCAATCCAGTTTCAATACTTGCACTTTCAACGGCATTGGAATAGCATTTAGCAAATATATCTTCTAAATAGGGTTTAAGACTGGGGGAATCTTCTAGAGCGTTGCGAATGCGCCTGCGATGTTCAAAAATGCTACTTTTCCAGCTACGGCTTCTTAACTCTGGCTGAAATTGCCACTTGAGTAAGTGCATAATAACGATAATAAGATTACTTTCTAAACTCCTGCGTTCGCTTCTACCCATGCTTTCTATTTCCTCAATCAAATTTTCCCAGTCGATATTTGAGAAATCCTGCGATCGCAACTTTTCTACAGTAGTTTCAATCCACTTCAAATAATCCGCTTCATATAAACTTTGTCTGTCAATTTCTAGTTTTGTCACCATAACGGCTTCCTCTTAAAGTTCTCACCTAAAACATCTTTAATAAATGACTCTATCGCCGAGTGGGGGCGGGTTTTTTAGTCTTTCTGTACTGTATAAAGCTACTGGCGAACCCGCCCCTACAGGTTTTTGAGGATGGTGCAAGAGAGCCGTTAAAATGAAATAATCAAGTAACTATTCTGAAACTTAGCACCAGTTACGGATTTTCCAGTTAATGCGGGAGGTAGTAGAATATTTCGCCGCTGATCTCCGGCATCAATAGTAACTTCCGGCCCCGACTGCGTAAGTTTAATTTGTTTTTTGTCAAATCCCGGCAAAAATAAACTAACTTGACGGTCAGCAACGTTGATGGTAATCGGTTTTGGTGCTTCACTGGCCTTACTAAAATCTGGTAAAGCATCCATTAATTGCTGCCAGTTATTATTACCCGCTACAGGGATTGATACTGCTGTCAAAGGAGCAAATTCGGCGGTAATAGTCTCTGTAACTGCTGATTGGTTAAGGATAACACCGCCAACTGTAAGACCGACTTGTTGAGAACTACCCCAGAGATAACGGGCCGTTGCGATCGCACTTTCCTCCCCATTCGTCACCAAATAAGCCGCCACTCGATTTGGATCTGCGATCGACGCTCTACCCTGATCTAAAATATTATTAACTTGTTGTGCTGGTTGGGCAAAATTATCACCCGACCAATCAACATTAAGAACAGTGCTAACTACGGGTTGCACAAACGGGGATAGAGATTTACCTAAATCTGAATCTGCAAAAACTTGGCGGAAGCGACGGATGTACCAACTCAAAATTTCCGCCATTCCCAGCATCCGCAATTCCTCAAGGCCACCGCTGCCATCGTAGACAATAACATCGTACTGTCCCGAAGCATCGTACTCCCGCAGAGCATCAAGTGCTAAAGCGCTGTCCATTCCTGGCAATATGCCTAATTCTTGCCCGTAAACCTGTTTAAAGAAAGGAGTGCGGAGATATTGAGCTTCCAGAGTTTTCAGTTCCTCCCACCTCTTCTCTAGCAGCAGTGTGCTCTGAAACTGCACTGCTTTGAGGTTAGGGGCTATTTCCTGGGGTTCTCCACTCACAGTAGCACGTAGCATAATCCCTAGAGCTGGCCCCGGTTCTTGACCAGCTAGCAGGACTCGCTTACCAGAGGCGGCAAACTTTTTCGCCGCTGCGATCGCGATCGTGGTTCTACCTGTACCGCCTTTACCCAAAAATGTCAAAATCAAAGCCATTTTCTGTTCCCGATGCCAATAGCTACAATTCAGCCCAACCCTCTGTCAGCGATCGCAGTCATTCCCTCTACTAGAGAACAACTTGACCGTTGCAGTTTTATCAGTTCAGCGTTCTTGACTATGTTAGCGGCCAGTTAGCCTCAGTGCCATCTCAACACAGAAGGAGATCGAAAAATAATAGTGATGAGCTATGAGATTGCTTGATTCAAAAGCAATCTCATAAGAACCCTAGCCCCTATACTAAATAGGTTCTAGCTCATCTTCAAAGAACCACGTCGCAAAGTTAGCGTCATCAAACTTGACAACTACGCCTACTCCGCTGCCGTCAACCATTCTGAAACCATCAACTGTGCCAACTGGATTTTCCTTCAACTTACCGATGATATTTGCAGGTACCCGGTCTCTGAGACGGCGTACCTTGACTCTCTGACCTACTTCTATAGACACTTAATACTTCTCCTCTCATCAACCAATCCACAGTTTATCTGATTTGGGGGTTGGGCGATCGCAGCAAGGAAGTGCAGAATGAACAATGAAAAGAGCGATCGCGAAGCAATCTCAAAACTCTTTAATCCCAATCATCAGGTAGGTTATGTTAGCTAAAAGAATTTTGCCCTGTTTGGACGTAAAAGCTGGTCGCGTGGTCAAAGGTATCAACTTTATCGATCTTAAGGATGCTGGCGATCCAGTAGAACTAGCCCAAGTCTATAATGAGGCGGGTGCTGATGAGTTGGTGTTTCTAGACATTACTGCAACCCACGAAGACAGGGATATTATCGTTGATGTGGTCTATCGCACGGCGGAAAGGGTGTTTATCCCCTTGACGGTAGGTGGGGGTATCCAAAACTTAGAAACAATTAAAAATTTGTTAAGAGCCGGTGCTGATAAGGTCAGCATCAACTCAGCGGCGGTACGCGACCCCGATTTTATCAATCGCGCTAGTTCGCGGTTTGGGAATCAGTGTATTGTAGTGGCGATCGATGCTCGGCGGCGGGTCGATCCCGACAATCCGGGATGGGATGTTTATGTGCGGGGTGGTCGTGAAAATACGGGAAAAGATGCGATCGCCTGGGCGAAGGAAGTTGAACAACGCGGCGCTGGTGAACTTTTGGTAACAAGTATGGATGCTGACGGCACTAAGGCTGGTTACGATTTAGAATTGACCCGCAGTATCGCTGAAATTGTCGAAATTCCGGTGATTGCTTCTGGAGGGGCCGGCAACTGCCAACACATTTACGAAGCTGTAACCACAGGTTCGGCCCAAGCCGCGCTATTGGCTTCCCTGCTGCATTTCGGCGAACTCAGTGTAGCTGAAATTAAGAATTACCTAGCTAAGCACGAAGTACCCGTGCGAACCATCTAAACC
>NZ_JAQMUA010000217.1:0-2548 GCF_028330895.1 Kamptonema animale CS-326
CAAATAGCCATTAGCCAATAGCCATTAGCCATTAGCCATTAGCCATTAGCCATTAGCCATTAGCCATTAGCCATTAGCCATTACCAAAATATAACAATGAACCCTTACGAATTACCAATTTCCAATTATAAATTCCCCATTCCCATCTCTGTTGTCATACCAACATACAACCGCGAAGTACATTTGCGCGATACATTAGCAGATGTAGTAAAACAAAATTACCCCGATTTTGAAGTTTTAGTAGTAGATCAAACTCGCAGCCACGAAGACGAAACTCAATCCTATTTAAAAGAATTAGTAGACACAGGTAAAATCCGCTGGTTTCGAGTTGATTGGGCGAGTTTACCTGGAGCTCGAAACTATGCAGTAGAGCGTGCATTTGGGAATATAATTTTATTTATTGATGATGACGTACAATTACCAGATAGTTTCCTAGAAAATCATGCACGTAACTACTTAGAAAAACCAAATATCGGAGCAGTAGCAGGGCGAGTTTTTGATAGAATGAAATTAGATGATTCTGGGGGCGACTTAAAAATAGAATATTTGCCACCCGAAGCAATGGATGCAGGGATTGGCTGGTATCATATTGACTTAGTACATACAGTAAAACCTCAGCAAGTATTATCAGCTAGAGGCTGCAATATGTCCTTTCGTCGGGAGATTTTTAGTGAACATGGATTAAGATTTGACGAGCGATTTATGGGTAGTGCAGTGCGGGAAGAGTCGGATTTTTGTTTGAGGTTACAGGCTATAGGTTATCAAATTTGGTACGCTCCAGAGGCCTATTTAATTCACTTAGGAGAAGAGACTGGCGGCTGTCACGATATTAGTCAGCGTTCGATCAACTATCAAGTTACATTCTACCACAATCACTTCCTAATGGGGTTAAAAAATTTAACGCCTTTTCAAAATTTACGATTTTTTGCCAAGTTATTTGATTGTCACGTCTTCGGACATCCGCCTTGCTATAAAAGCGGTTCTCCGATTAAGATTATAACTCGATTATTTTTTTACATACTTGGGTTTATTAGCGCTATTTTCACATTGATTATGTCCCTTTGGACTGATGGCCAAATTTACACTAACTTACGCAATTAGTAAGCAAATTGTAAGGTGGGCGCTCGCCAACAACTATCTTCTGCTATGATTTAGAGGCTTTTTGTGGCGAGCGCCCACCCTACGTTTAATTATATCCGACTACTTAGTGGGCAAGCAACCTTGCCAATCACCTATTACTAAAAGATGAGAATCTTAGTTGTCAGTCACACCTACATTGTAGATATAAACCGTGAAAAATTCAAGATTTTAGCCAATCTAGAACCAGGTATTGAGGTGATAATTGTCGTACCGCGACGTTGGAAGCCAGGAGGAGTACAAAATCAGATTATTGAGACACAATTTTATCAAGAAGGTTCATTTAAGGTAGTACCGCTGTCAAATTTTAGTCAAAATAATCAAGCACTACTCACGTTTGGTAGGGATTTAATTAAGTTATTGCGGCAGTTTAAACCGCAAATCATCCAAGTAGAACAGGGTTCAAAATCCCTTGCCTACACTCAGTTAATTATACTCAATTATTTGCTAGGTTTGAAGGAAAAGAATATATTTTTTACTTGGTGGAATCTGCCTTATAAATTAAAATTTCCAGTTTCTTGGTTAGAAGCTTATAACCTTAAGTATACTGACGGAATTATTGCGGGAAATTTAGCTGGGTCTGAAATATTGCGTCAGCGAGGATATCAAGGGATAATTAAAGTGATGCCACAGTTAGGCGTAGATGAAAACTTATTTATGCCTGCTTATAAAAATACTGAATTGTCTAATTTATTGGAGATTAAATCTACAAATTTTGTAGTAGGATTTGTGGGTAGATTTGTAGAAGAAAAGGGTTTATTGACGCTGGCTAAGGCATTAGCTGATTTAAAAGAACATAATTGGAAATGGCTTTTAGTGGGGCGGGGAGAGTTGCGAACCCATCTAGTTGATAAAGCAATAGAATGGGGAATAAATGACAGATTAATTTGGGTAGAAAGTGTTTCTCACAATCAGGTTCCCGAATATATTAACTTAATGAACGTATTAGTATTGCCATCAGAGACGAGTTATAAGTTTAAAACTTTAACTGCTGTTGGTTGGAAAGAACAATTCGGTCATGTTTTAATTGAGGCAATGGCTTGTAAAGTTCCGGTAATTGGTTCTAATTGTGGGGAAATTCCTCATGTAATTGGGGATGCAGGGTTAGTTTTTCCAGAGGGAAATGTAGAGGCGTTGCGAGATTGTTTGATACAATTGATGGAAGTGCCGGAGTTAGCGGCGGATTTAGGGAAACGGGGTTATGAAAGGGTGATGGTTCATTATACTAATCAGGCCTTGGCTAGGCAGTTGTTAGATTTTTATCAGGAGTTGTTATACCAATTTAATATGAAGCTGCATAGAATAAGGCTTCAAGAATGAAATTGTAAGAAGATAACGAAATGATTTGTTCAGGGGTGATTTGTGCCAAAACTTGATTCAGTCGTTCGCGCAATTGAGCAAGTGTCAGAAA
>NZ_JAQMUA010000218.1:0-18221 GCF_028330895.1 Kamptonema animale CS-326
GCTACTACCCCATCCCGCTGATTTCTTTCAATATAATTCCCCCGCAACACCGGTCTGGCTGAAGCTTGCACCACAACCCCATCTTTATTAAAAGTAATCCGGTTGCCAATCAGCATTGGTGTTGCGTACTGGGCTACATTAATCCCAAATCCAGTATTTTCAAAAGTATTGTCTCGGATTTCCCCTTGAGAATGACCAAAAATTGTAATGCCGTTAGCTCCATTTTTGGAGAAATAATTTCCCTGCACTATTGGCCGAGAATTGCCAACTACAGAAATACCATCGTGAGTGTTTCCAGTAAAAGTATTGTTCGCCACCGTCGGAGAGCTCGATTCAATCCACAAACCGTAACCTCGGTAATTGGGATTTGTGACTGTCACCCCCGTAATTCCCGCCCCATCAGCGGCTAAAATCGCGATATTTTGACCAGCAGAAGTTGGACTGAGAAATTGTCCCCCACCTTGGATCAGGATATTTTGACCGCGAGAGTTGGGATCTCCCTGAATTCTCACATTTGCTTTCAGAATCAGAGGAAAAGTTTCGCCTGTTTGGGTGCTGTAAGTACCGGGCCCTAGTAAAATTGTTGTGTTAGGTTCAGCTACGCTCAAAGCACGGGTAATGGTTTGGAAAGGAGCGCGATCGCTACCATTACCACTCCTATCGCTACCTGCCGACACACTGACGTACAATATATTCGTCTGAGACAACTGTTGGCCCTGGGAAACTTGAGATGGCTGCAAGGGCGGCACTCCTTGCGCTAAAACTGGCTGGTGTACGCCCAATAAAGCGGTGGCAAATATCGGCGCAAGGCGGCAGAATCTTTCTCGCATGGGATGAGGGAGATGGGAAGAATGGGGAAGATTTACTTTTGTTGTTCCCTGTGCTCCCCCGCTCCCCCGCTCCCCCGCTCTCTTGTGTTCCTCTCCTAAACTCACGGCTCTCCTCCGAAGTGTGCTAGTTTAACTAACCGTTGCACTTTTGTTAATCTTGAATCCGGTCAAATCACAAGGTAAAAATTTATAAGATTATATCTGTTAATGGCACAATTTGAAAGTGTCACCGTTGGGAAATCTGGCAAGGATGCAGGATTATTGTAAAGTTTATCTAAGAATAGGGGGTTAAGTGGTGTGATCAACAATAATAAGGGTGGTTCTGATGGGCGATAAACACAGTAAGAATATATTGGCGCAACCAGCCCTCTGCCGGATTTTAGACGCAAATCTAGATAGATCGCGCGAAGGCTTGAGGATTATTGAAGAATGGTGTCGGTTTGGTCTAAATAGTGTTGAGCTAGCTAAGGAATGCAAACAATTACGGCAGGAATTGGCTTCTTGGCACAGTGTGGATCTAAGAACTGCGCGGGATACTCCAGGCGATCCTGGTACAGATTTAACTCACCCGCAAGAAGAGGAGCGATCGAGCGTAGAAAGTTTATTGCAGGTGAATTTCTGTCGCGTGGAAGAAGCGCTGCGAGTAGTGGAAGAGTACAGTAAGATTTATAATCCTGAGATGGGAGCTGCTTTTAAGCAGATGCGCTATCGGGTTTATACTTTGGAAAGTAGTTTGCTGGCTTATCGGCGACAACAGCAATTGACGCGATCGCATTTCTATTTGGTAACGAATCCCGCAGAACATTTATTTGCGATCGTAGAAGCGGCTTTGCAAGGCGGTTTGAATATTGTGCAGTACCGCGATAAATCCGCTGATGATACTGTTAGGCTGAATAAGGCACAAAAGCTCTGCGAACTTTGCCATCGCTACGGCGCTTTGTTTATTCTCAACGATCGCGTTGATTTGGCGATCGCTACAGGCGCAGACGGCGTACATCTGGGACAGGAAGATATACCCATTAGTTTAGCGCGGCAGTTGCTCGGCCCGGGACGCATCATCGGCCGTTCTACTACTAATAAGGAGGAAATGCACAAAGCAATTAAAGACGGAGCTGATTATATTGGAGTCGGCCCTGTTTACGAAACTCCGACTAAACCTGGTAAATCAGCAGCAGGTTTAGATTATGTGCGTTACGCGGTTGAACATTCGACAGTTCCCTGGTTCGCGATCGGTGGAATTGATATCAATAACCTGGAGGAAGTATTGAAGGCGGGAGCCGATCGGATCGCAGTCGTGCGCTCTGTGATGGAAGCTGAACAGCCAACCCTTGTCACTCAATATTTTATCTCACAATTAACTCGCGTTCAAACTATGCGCTCTCAGAAAAATCTGCCAGGAAACTCTTAAAAAGTTTTGAGTTTTGAGTTTTGAGTTAAAAGAGTTATCCAAATCTCTCATAACTTACGTAAAATATTAGAAATCTCCAAACCTTGTGGAGCAGGCATCTTGCCTGCCTTTGACAGCCTTTTTTGGAGAGGTCTATTAAACGGTGACTGCGATCGCATAAAAAAACCAAGAAACCGGGTTTTTTGCCGAATCTATGGGCTGTAACGAAGTATTTTGGTAAAAAACCCGGTTTCTGGGCCCCATGCGTAAGTCCTATCTACTCAAAACTCAAAACTCTGCATTGGACTTAAAACTCAAACCTCAAAACTCAAAACTCTCTAACCCAGTCTTATGTCTAATCAAATTACATTACAAGTTAACGGAGAAAATCGTAACTGCGATCCGCAAACCCAACTGCCTAATCTACTCCAACATTTAGGATTAAACCCCCGGTTAGTAGCAGTGGAATACAACGGCGAGATACTGCACCGACAATTTTGGGAAGAAACCGAAATGCAAGAAGGCGATCGCTTAGAAATCGTCACTATCGTCGGCGGAGGTTAAGGAATTCCCTATTATGTTTCTCTGACCAGAGTAACATAGGGATAATTTATAAATTGCTAGGGTTTATGCCTTGACAGGTAAAAGAATCCTAAACTCTGTCCCCTCTCCTAAATTAGAGTCTACTTCTATCATACCAGAGTGTTTTTCAACCACAATTTGACGCGCGATCGCCAATCCCAATCCTGTACCTTTTCCTACTTCCTTGGTAGTAAATAAATCATCAAAAATCTTATGTCGTAACCCATCACTCATGCCAATACCATTATCTTTGATATGAATTATTGCTTGCTGGCTATCTTCAGATAATTCTGTCTTAATAGTAATTTGATTAGGATGGATTTTAACCTCTGCATAACTACGTCCAGTATTTGATTCTTCCAGTGCATCAATAGCATTACTTAATATATTCATAAATACCTGATTTAATTGTCCGGCATAACATTCGACTTGAGGTAGATCGCCATACTCTTTGATAACTTGAATCTCTGGGCGATTTTCGTTAGCTTTTAGGCGATGTTTGAGAATCATAATTGTACTATCAATCCCATCGTGGATATTGCAGGCTACAGCGCGATCGCTATCTGCACGAGAAAATGTCCGCAAGCTGATGCTAATATCTTTAATCCGGTTTACTCCTTCTTGCATCGATCCAACTAATTTAGGTAAGTCTTCGCGGATGTACTCAAGGTCAATTGCTTCAATTTTCTCTTGAATTGCCGGACTGAAATTAGCAGATTCTTGCTGAACTAAATCCAGCAATCCAAACAAATCTTTGATGTACTCTAACGCAGGCTTAATATTACCACTAAGAAAGCAAACGGGGTTATTAATTTCGTGGGCAACACCAGCTACTAAGTTGCCCAAAGCAGACATTTTTTCGCGTTGAATAACTTGGATCTGAACTGCTCGTAATTCAGCAGTTTTTTGAGCCACTTGCTGTTCTAAATTTTGAGTTAAGAGACGTAACTGTAAATGGGTTTTCACCCGCGCTAAGACTTCTTGTTCTTGAAAGGGCTTAGTAACGTAGTCTACTGCACCAAGTTTAAGCCCTTTAACTTTGTTATCTACATCAGCCAGAGCGGTCATAAAGATAACTGGAATATCACAAGTTTTAGCATTAGCTTTAAGGCGTTTGCAGGTTTCAAACCCATCAATTCCAGGCATCATTACATCCAGTAAAATCAGATCGGGCTGTCGCCGCTCAATTTGTTGCAGGGCGCGTTCGCCACTGGTAGCGATCGCCACCTTATACCCCGCATTACTCAACGCTTCCGAGATGACATCCAGATTGGTCGGAGTATCATCAACGATTAAAATTAAGCCAGTTAAACCTGTTGTCATAGTGATAGTTATCCAAGTTTTAGGTATTAGTAAGCTGTTGTTGAATTAATGCCTCAATCCTCTCAGTTTGGAATTGCTTAGCTAATTGTATTACTTCCTGAATAAAGGGCTGATAGCGCTTATCCTTTTGTCCAATTTTATCAGCGGTTTCTGCCAGTTCTCTGAGCAAACCATCCTGTGCCAGTTCTAGTAAAATTTGCAAGTCTGCCGCCGATGGGGGAATTAGTTCTTTCGTTGATACTTCATGGTCGCTTGTGCTTAACTCATTTTCATCATATTTCCAAGTCAGTTGTAAGTGCTTGGCCAACAAAGTCAATAACTCCTCTGCATCAACGGGTTTGGTCAGAAAGTCATCTCCACCCATATCTAAGCTTTTCTGCTGGTCTATTTCTGATACAGATGCCGAAGATACTATCACCCGTAAATGCTTAAGATCCTCCGATCTTCGTAACTGTTTGAGCATTTGAAAACCATTCATTACTGGCATTGCTAAGTCAGTTATAATTAAATCTGGCAATTTTTCTCTAGCTTTTTCTAAGCATTCTTGACCATTTTCTGCTTCAGTAAATGTGAACCCTAGAGGCTCTAGCAAGTTCGCCAAAACTGACCGATTTTCCCAACGGTCATCTACGATCAATATGTGGCGCGGTTGCCCTTCATAGCCGATAATTGTGCGCCCGTCTTTGACTGAATTTTTTTGTGCCCAATCGGTGGCAATTGGCAGTGCTACTTCAAAGTAGAAGTTACTGCCTATTCCCAGATGGCTTTCAACTTGAATTTTTCCACCCATCAATTCCACAATTTTTTGACTGATGGCTAAACCTAAGCCTGTGCCTTCCGACTGGCGTTTGCGATCGCCTACTTGTTCAAAGGCTTGGAAAAGTTTGTTTACTTGGTCAGAGGCGATGCCAACTCCTGTATCGATCGCTTGGAATTTAAGCTGAGGTAATCGCATAGTTGCATTTGGTTCTATCACTTCTACCTTCAGGGTGACGCTGCCTTTATCGGTGAATTTAATCGCATTTCCTAAGAGATTGAGTAGCACTTGGCGGAGCCGTTTTTCGTCAGCTAGAATTCCTGTGGGTAAGTTGATATCTGGTTGATAAATGAACTCGATACCTTTTTGGTCTGAGCGCACTCGACAGATTTCAACTACTCCTTGCAGAAAGGATGGTAAATGAATGGCTTTTGGGGTAAGTTCTAGTTTGCGGGCTTCGATTTTGGAGATGTCTAATACATCATTAATCAGGGTTAGTAGATGGGAGCCGCATTGATAAATAATTTGAATTCCGTGTCGTTCTTTGTCTGGTATAACTTTGGAGCGATCGAGGATTTGGGCATAACCAAGAATCCCGTTGAGAGGTGTGCGGAGTTCGTGGCTCATATTTGCCAGAAAGTCACTTTTTGCTTGATTTGCAGCATTAGCTGCTTCCTTAGCTAGCTCGGCAGCCTCTTTAGATTTTTTCAGTTGAGTTTGTTCCGATGATTGAATGTACCATAACACTCCTATTAATGTGCCTGCCAGTCCTAACACTACCATTGCGATTAAATCTAGAGGGTGGAGTTGAGATTCGATATTTTCACGGGGGATGGCTAAAGCAACTGACCAATTAGCTTCTTGGAGTGGACTAAAACTCACATAATATTCCTTACCGTCCAGCTTTGCTAAGATAATCTCCTGTTTTTTGTCAACCATTTTTTTAGAGATTACGGCTAAGTCTCGATCTGATGAATTTAGAAGACTGGGGCCGGGCTTCTCTGCCGTTGACATCAAAGTCCGATCGGGGTGGATAATTACCTGCCCCTTTGAGTTGAGCGCAAAGGCATAGCTATCTTTGCCATACTTAATTTGATTGACTACTTGTGCTACCCGATCAGTCGAAACACCACACAATATTACACCAATGGGACTTTTGTCAGATTCTGCCTGAGCTATGATGGGAGCCGCAATGGTAATTACTGGTTTTCCTGACCCTCTGGAAATTACCGGATCGTTCACATAAATCTGTCCAGACATTGCTTTCTGAAACCACAGGCGATCGCTCATATTTACCCGTTTAGCATTAGGGAGTGTTGTTTCACGCGAACCGTCTGCTTGAACAATCGAAAGACTTGCAAAAACCCCGCTTCGTTTTTGTTCTGCCACCAAATAAGGACTAGCAATCGACCAATCTAAAGACTTAACTGGTGCTGTGTTTGCCAAGATATCCATCTTAGCTTTCAGTGTTGCCAGCCAGCTATCCACCTCTTTCACACCTCCTTTAACTTCAAACATTGCATTAAGCTTCAGATTCTCTAGCACGATGTTTCGTACACTTTGATAACTGAAGTAAGCAGCAATACTCACAACTATTGTTGTGCTGGCAATGATCGTGCGAGTCAAGTAGCTTCGAGAGATTAGTATTTTGTTGGGACGGAAGATTTGCTTAGAAGATTGTTCGATCGATTGATACTGTTTTGCTATTTTCATAAATAAGATTCAATCCTACGCTATGCTATTATTTGACAGGAATTACGATCCAAAACACAGTGCCTTCACCAGGTACAGAATTAACTGTAATTTTTCCCTGATGTTTTTCCACAACGATTTGATGCGCGATCGGTAATCCTAATCCCGTGCCTTTCCCAACCGCTTTTGTCGTAAATAAATGGTCAAATATTTTGGTTTTAACTTCTTCACTCATCCCTTGACCGTTATCGGCAATGGTAATTTTTACCTGTTTATTCTCTAGAGAGGTGATAATTTTAATGCGATTAGGATTATCCTTGATTTGGGCAAAACTCCGCCCAATATTTGATTCTTCCAGTGCATCGATCGCATTAGCCAAGATATTCATAAACACTTGATTAAGCTGTCCCGCATAGCATTCCACTTCAGGGAGAGCGCCATATTCCTTAATCACTTGAATTTCCGGGCGAAATTCATTAGCTTTCAGCCGATGTTTGAGGATTAATATAGTGCTATTAATTCCATCATGAATATTACAAGCTACAGGGCGATCGCTATCAGCACGGGAGAAGTTTCTGAGACTCACGCTAATGTCTTGAAGCCGCTTCACGCCTTCTTGCATCGATTCAACTAACTTGGGTAAGTCTTCTCGAATATAGTCAAGTTCAATCGTTTCTATTTGCTCTTGAATATCTGGATGTAGTTGGGGATATTTTTGTTGCACTAAATCGATCAATTCAAACAAATCTTTAATGTAATCTAAGGCTGGGGTAATATTGCCAGTAAGGAAGCCAACAGGGTTATTAATTTCGTGAGCCACCCCTGCAACTAAATTACCCAAAGTTGACATCTTTTCGCTTTGAATCATTTGCAATTGGCTTTGCTGCAAGTCATGTAAGGCTCGCTCTAGCTGCTGAGCATAAGCTTGCGATCGCTCGTAAAGTCCGGCATTTTCTAGGGAAATGGCGGCTTGAGTACAAAGTAAAGTTAGGAGTTCCACGCGATCGCTTGTAAACGCCCCCGTCGCTAAATTATTCTCTAGATATAAAATGCCCAGCAATTTCCCTTGATGCAAAATCGGGCTACACAAGATACTAGAAGGCTGCTGACGAATAATATAAGGGTCATTGGCCAAAGTCGGATCGAGGGTGGCATCAAAGAGCACAACAGTTTGCCTGTCGTGCAAGACTTTGTAAATCAGCTTCAGAGGAATGACTTGGCTATCCTCAACAGCAAGGCGCTGCAACACTACTGGCTGCGTCCCTACAGTAATTGACCCTTTAATCAGCAGGCGATTCTCTAGCAACAACATTAACACGCATTTATCGGCCCCCGCATTTTCAATGACGAGCGAAAGTAATGATGAAAGCAGTTTGGATAATTCGATTTCGCTTGAGATAGTTTGGGAAGCTTTGAGAATTGCTTTTAAATCCAGAGTATCTGAGACACTGCTACTGCTAGAAGTGGCGGAACTGGTAGAGGTGATAGTTCCCAAGTCGAAGACAGTTTCATGAGTTGAGAGGGGAGAACGAATTTGTTGAAGAATGGGGGCCAGTAGTTGGGGATAGCGTTTTTCTAAGTCGGCAACCTTGGCTTTTGCACCCCAACGAGCATAGGCATAGTAGGCTTCAATCATGTAGTCCCCAGCAATGCGCTGTCTGCCCCAGTCGAGGTAAAATTTGGCGGCTAGTTCATTGGCTAAGGCTTCTTCTTGGATGTAGCCGTGTTCTTTAGCAAGAGCAATGGCGCGATCGTACAAGTCGATCGCCTCAGCTTTTTCACCTAAGACTCGATGCTTTTGGGCCTCCACCAAACACCACTTATGCAAGTAGTTCATCGGTGCATAATGCGCCCGCTTCTGCAACTTTGTCTGATTTTCTGCTACCCGTTGCAGGCGATCGGTCAAATCAGAATCCCCACTACAATCTCCAGTTAAAGCAGCAAGAGAATCATAGAAGTAAAAGATTGGCACCGTAACAATACCTGCCCCTGCTGCTAAATACTGTCTGCCCTCAGTCGCAATCTCTGACAGGGATTGCGCCGTTTCACCAAACAGGTAGCCAAGAATCAGTTTATGCAGATAGAAGAAATGAAGCCCCATCAGATCGTTGGCTGCCAACAACTGGGGTAGGAACTGCGCCTCGTCGAACAGATCGCCCACCAAAAGCTGGGAATTGTGAGCATTGCCCAACAGTTTTAAAACCGCCTGTCTGAGTATTTGAAAGCAGTTAAACGTCTGAACCTGCTTGAGATTCTTCGGCATCTGACTGTAGACGTGGATATCTCGCTCCAGCGTTAAGAGTTCCTGACTGCTGAAGTAGGCAATTTTGCAGCTATGAAATGCGCCATAACCCGCAAATTCCAAATCTCCGGTATCTAATCCAATTTGGTAGCTTTCCCGTAGAACTGGCACTGACATTTGCAAATGAGTAGTTCCATGCAGAACAAATGCCCCCAATATGACGCGGATTCTACATTCAACCTCCTTGGCATTGAGTTTTTCGATTACCGCTAACGCTAGCTTGCCAGCCCGCTCTGCCGCTTCCATGTCTTCTAAAATGCCATTCAAGAGCAGGCCATAGCTGACATAAAAGAAGGCAGAGAACGGTGCGTTGCCATGTTGAATCGAGGCATTTACCTGCGAAAAAATCAGTAATGGATATAACAAAGGATTTGTATTATAAATGCCTGGTGCAGCGCTGGCGGCAATTCTCATCGCTGCCAGGGGTTCAGATGCCGTCATGGGGGGCAGGTTTAATAACTCCTCGATCGGTCTACCTGCCAACAGGTTCACCGTATACTGAAATCCCTGCTGGATATCTTCCTGAGTAGGACAATCGGGTAATTGAATACCCAATTGACTTAGCACTTGTTTCGCCAAGGCGAGCGCATCCAAGAATTGATGCTGGAATATATGGTTTTGAATCTCTATCTCGTAGATTTTCACCCGATCGAGTAGTGTTTTCGCTTCTTGCAACACTATCTCGGCCCAATGTTCCATTTGCTCATATTCTCCAGCAAGAAAGGCATTTTCAGCCGCCAATTGGTGCAACATTAGAGCCAATTCATACTGACTTTGCCAGCAATCGGAAGTTAACAGGGTGATTCCCGTAGTTGCGTAGGTCATAGCTGATTCATAGGCGGTTGCAGACCTGGCTCTTTTGGCGGCGAGTCCGTTTAATTGGGCAATTTTCTCTCGTTCTGCGGGCTGAACAACCAATTTCAATCCCCTGTTCAGGTGATTGACAATATCAAAGAGTTTGCTGTTCTGTTCTATGTCTGATGTGCGATCGAGCAGCAGTTGACCTATCTTCAGATGGATCGAGGCTTTTTGGTCATCGGGAATTAGGGAATAGGCGGCTTGTTGTACTCGGTCATGTAAAAATTTGTAGGGTACGGCAATCTGTTGGGTCGATGTTTCTAGATCAGCAGCTTGGAAGAACTTGTAGGTTTCGGTAATAGGTAAGATTAAACCTTCTTGCAAGGCTTTCCATAACGCCGTCGCTACGTCTGTTTGGGATTGTTCTGAAACAATTGCCAGGGTATTTAAATCAAACTGCGCCCCGATGCAAGCCGCTAGTTTGAGAACTGTTTGGGTTTCTAGTGGCAATTTTAAAAGTTGCCCTGCCATGAACTCTACGACATCATCGGTGAGCGAGTGCGATCGCACCTGGGTAATGTCGCACTGCCAACCCCCTCTTGCCGCCCCTTGGTAAGGAGGCGTTGGGGGGGTCAAGTTAAAGGTAATTAATCCATCTTCATGCAATGCTTTGAGAAACTGCGTGGTGAAGAAGGGATTACCTTTGGTCTTGCTCATCACCAACTCGGTCAATGGCAATGCCAAGTTTAGAGAACAACCAAGTGTATCTGCAACTAACTGATTTATTGATACCTGATTGAGGGGAGCTAGCATCATGGTATTGATTGTTGCCTTGGCTTTTTCAAGCTCTTGCAGCATCAATATCAATGGATGAGATTCTGAGACTTCGTTATCCCGGTATGCGCCAATCAGTAAGAAATACTGCCTATCAGTTTTACTCATCAGCAGGTGTATCAACTTCAGTGATGCCGAGTCTGCCCACTGCAAGTCATCAATAAAGATGACTAGAGGATGTTCTTTTGTAGCGAACACCTGGATAAATTTTTCTAACAGTAAATTGAAGCGGTTTTGGGCAGCATTACCAGAAAGTTCGGGTACAGAAGGCTGTTTGCCAATAATGCGCTCTACTTCGGGAATCACCTCAATAATTACTTGTCCATTTTCTCCAACTGCTGCTAATATTTGGTTTCTCCATCTCTCTAGCTGGAGATCGCTTTCTGTTAATAATTGCCCCATTAAATCTCGAAATACTTGTACAAAAGCACTAAACGGTATATTCCGTTGAAACTGGTCAAATTTTCCTTTGATAAAATAACCATGTTTCCTGACAATTGGTTTGTGAACTTCGTTGACGACGGCGGTTTTTCCAATCCCTGAAAAACCTGCTACTAGCATCATTTCTACCCCCCTTAGTTCCCCCTTGCCAAGGGGGGATTCAGGGGGGCTAGCGACTCTTTCAAAGGCTTGTAATAGAGCTGATACTTCGGCTTCTCGTCCATAGATTTTATCAGGGATGATGAAGCGATCGCATATATCCAGTCGCCCAATTTCAAAGTATTCAATGTGACCAATTTCTTGAAATTGAGCAAAACATTTTTCTAAATCATATTTTATTCCTAATGCACTCTGGTATCTATTTTCAGCATTTTTTGCCATCAATTTTGTGACAATTTCTGATAGTACAGGGGGAATTTCCGAATTAATTTCCTTCAATAATGGCGAGGATTTCGCAATATGACAATGTACTAACTCCATTGGATCGTTAGATTCAAAAGGTAATTTACCTGTCAGTAATTCATAGAAGGAAACACCTAAAGAATAAAAGTCAGTCCGATAATCAATTCCTCGGTTCATTCGACCAGTTTGTTCTGGGGAAAGATAAGCAAGAGTCCCTTCTAATACATTGGGATTAATTAGTGTCTGCGTTTCCCGTGGGAGCAAAGATGCAATACTAAAGTCAATTAATTTGACTTGTTTGGTTTCTGGGTTAATGAGAATATTACTGGGTTTGATGTCTTTATGAATAATGCGATCGCGATAAAGTATATCTAAAGCAGTACAGAGGGTAATTGCTATTTGGAAAAACTCTCTCAAAGAGAGGACATTTTTATTTTTAACTGCCCATTCTTTCAGAGAAATTCCCCCAAAGTCTTCCATGACTAACGCATAGCCATTTTGATAGGGTTCTAGGCTATAAGTTTGAACGATTAAGGGTGAGTTGAGATTTTTGACAATGGTGTACTGATTGCGAAACTGCACTAATTCGCTGAAGCTAGGATAAGAATTTTTTAGCAGCTTAATGATGACAGGTAATCGATCGCTGGTACGGACTGCTCGATATACTAGGGTGCGACTTCCTGCATAAACTGTCTCTATAATTTGATAGTTGGGAACTTGAAGATCTGTATAAAGGTTGATGTTTTGGTGAGAGTTATCCATAACTTTTGTCGGTTGAAAATTGATGCTTAATGCTTAAGCGGTAATTAGATGAGTATTAATGCTTAGAAAAATCAACTTGTTTAATTATCCCTTAACTCAACTGGTAAGGAGATGATAAATTCCGTTCCAGTTCCCATTATAGAATTGACCTGAATAGAACCGCCATGTTTCTCGACGATAATTTGACGTGCGATCGCCAATCCCAATCCCGTGCCTTTCCCTACCGCTTTCGTCGTAAATAAATGGTCAAAAATCTTCGACTGTACCTCTGCACTCATGCCAATCCCATTATCTTTAATCCGAATTATGGCCTGTTCTTTGTCCTCTAAAAACTCACTTTCAACAGTAATTTCATTGTTAATTTCTGCATACTTACGGCCTTGATTTGAGTCTTCTACACCATCAATGGCATTAGTCAATAAATTCATGAATACTTGATTTAGCTGTCCCGCATAGCATTCAATTTGGGGTAAATTTCCATATTCTTTAATCACCTTGATTTCTGGGCGATTTTCATTAGCTTTCAGGCGATGTTTGAGGATCATAATGGTACTATCAATCCCATCATGGATATTGCAGGCAACGGGATGGTTATTATCCGCACGGGAGAAGGTTCTTAAGCTAGTGCTAATATCTTGAATTCGTTTCACTCCTTCCTGCATCGAACCAATTAATTTTGGTAGATCTTCCCGAATATACTCAAGATCGATGGCTTCTATTTCTTTTTGAATTACTGGACTATAATTAGGGTATTCTTGCTGAAAGAGATTAACCAATCCCAACAAATAGTTGATATAATCTAAGGCAGGTTGAATATTGCCAGCAATAAAGCCAATGGGGTTATTAATTTCATGGGCAACCCCAGCAACTAAGTTACCCAACGCAGACATCTTTTCGCTTTGCACGATGGTGAGTTGGGCGTGTTTGAGATCGACCAAGGCTTGTTGTGCCGCTTCATATAAACGGGCATTTTCTAAAGAGATAGCAGCTTGAGCGCAAATTAGATTCAGGACTTCTATGCGATCGCTCGTAAACGCCCCCACAGTTACATTATTTTCTAGATATAAAACTCCAATTAACTGCCCTTGATTCAGAATCGGGCTGCAAAGAACGCTTTTTGGCTGATATTTTTGGATGTAACTATCACCAGCAAACTGACAACTTATCCGGGCATCAAATAAGACTAAAGGTGACAAAGTTCGCTTGACAGTATTCACCAAACTAATTGCAATATCTGGGCTGGATTCTAGGGTAATTGAGGGTAATAGCTGTGGTGATTCTCCTTCTGCTACTAAGGCTACTACTTCTAAATCTTTATCTTGTTTGAGGAGTAAGGCACACTTATTTGCGCCAGCATTGGCAATAACTATTTCTAGGAGAGTAGTTAGGAGTTTATTTAGTTCAATTTTTCCAGAAATCGCTTGAGAAGCTTTAAGTAAAGTTCCTAAATCTAGCGCTTCAGAGATACTGCTAGAGGTTTTAGTAACAGAAATCGTTGCTTGTCTAAATGTTTCCTTAAAGAAGTTAGTAGCGCGAGACTGTTGAAGGATGGGCGCAAGGAGTTGGGGATAGTGTTGTTCTAAATCAATAACTTTAGCTTTAGCACCCCAGCGGGCATAGCAATAGTAGGCTTCTTGCATATAGCCAGCAGCAACTTTTTCTTTACCCCAATTGAGATAAAATTTAGCGGTGAGTTCGTTGGCTAAGGCTTCTTCTTGAATGTATTCGTTGGTTTTGGCTCCAGAAATGGCGCGATCGTACAGATCGATCGCTTCTGCTCTGTTACCTAAAATGCAGCACCGTAGTGCTTCTACCAGAAAATACTTGTGTTGATAATTGATGGGTGCAGCACTGACATAGATCCCTAGTTTTGCTTGGTTAGTTTCAACCTGAGAGAGAAGTTTTACTTGCTGCGAAGGATCGACCGTTGGATAAAGTGTGAGACGAGCTAATGAATCATAGTAATAATAAACTGGTGCAGAAGGCATTCCCATACCAGCTTTAAGATATTTTTGGCCTGCATCTGCATACTGAATTGCAACAGCAATATCTCTAAACAAGAAGCTTAATATCAACTTACACAGATAAAATAGATGGAGGACTAATTCATCATTTTCTTTACAGAGTCTTGATAAGTAATCTGCTTCATCGCTAGCATCACTACCAAGACAGTTTGGAGTTTCGCTAAACTCAGTAAGGTTTTTGATAGAATAACGCAGGATATGTGCCCAACTTAAAAAATGTTGACTTGTTGCAAACTTTCCCTGATAAATAGCAAGTTCTTCTAGTAATGTTTCTAGACCCTCTGCACCACTTAAATAGGTGTACATTAACCTAAATGAAGTGGAAACAAGTGAGTGAACATAATCTCCTGTTTCTAATCCAACTTGATAGGATTCTTTCAATAAATTAATCGCTTTTTGAATGCTTTCTCGATTCGATTGATTAAAGGCAGCAACCTTAAACTGAGTCATGCTCTGAACCGATTTATCAGAGAATTTATCCATGATGTTAAGTGCTAGCTGTCCAAATTGATACCCTTCTTCTAGCTTATTCAACACACTGCTAACAATAATCCCAAAATCTGCGTATCCCGGTGCAGAAAAAGGTGAATTACCGTATTTAAGCGATAAATTGACTTCTTCACAGGCAATAATTGGAAAAAGGTGAGGAGCGGCCTGATGAACGGACGGAACCAGGCTAGTCATAATTCGTAAAGCAGCTAAAGCATTCGCATCTTGCATGACTGGGCAGTTTACTAACTCTGCGATCGCACAACTTGGTAAAGATGCCAGCGTATTTTCAACGTACTGTTTAATTTCTAAAGGGGTGATGGACTCAGGAAAACTTACCCCCAATTTCTGAAGGATTTCTAGACCAACTGTAATCGCTTGAAGCTGTTGATTTTGTACCTTATATGCTTGGAGTTTGACCTCATATACTTTTACCTGTCCAAGTAAGGTAGTAGTTTGTTGTAATACAACCTGAATCAGAGATTCCATCTGCTCAAAATCACAATTGAGCAACGCTACTTCTGCCGCTTCCTCGTACAAGCTTTCCATCAGATTAGGATTAATATCCCAACCACTTTCCCTTAATAACTGTATCCCCTGAGCAAGGTAATGCTGTGCTGCATTATAGGCGGTTGATTCCTTAGCTTTGCGCCCTGCCTTCAGATTTAATTGAGCATACTGCTCGCGCTGAGCGAGTGAAGAAAGAAGGGAAATGCCATAATTTAAGTGATTGACAATCTCAAAAATCCGCTCATTTTGTTGCGTTTTGTCAGTATTTTGCAAAAGCAGTTGTCCAATAGCGAGATGAGTCAGTTGTTTCTGTTCCTCTGGAATCAACAAATAGGCAGCTTGTTGAACCCGATCGTGCAAAAATCGATAGATTGGGTTGGCACTATTGGGAGTATCAGATTGCTCCCTACTCTGAAAGAACTTGTAGACTTGGCTCGTTGGCAAAATCAAACCTTCTTGCAAAGCTTTCCATAAGGCTGTTGCTGCATCGGTAGGCGATCGCTCTGAGACGATCGCCAAGGTTGCCAAATCAAACTGGTTGCCCACACAAGCGGCTAATTTGAGTACCTGTTGGGTTGCCTCTGGCAATTTCTGCAACTGCAATGCCATAAATTCTACGACATCATCTGTGAGTACCAGATCTCTCACTTTGGCAATATCGCATATCCAATAGCGGCGATCGCGATCGAAGGTAATATAGCCATCCTCATGTAATGTTTTGAGAAACTGCGTCGTGAAAAAGGGATTGCCTTGAGTTTTGCGCGTAATTAATTCAGTCAGAGGTTGCACCAATTCCCCAGAACAACTCAACGTATCTGCCACCAGATGATTGGTATCATCAAAAGCCAGTGGTTTCAAGGTAATCGTATCAACAATCGCCTCTGCCTTCTTGAGTTCTTCCAGCGTTACCATCAACAGGTGTATGGGCGACACTTCGTTATCTCGATAAGCACCCAACATCAGCAAATGGCCCCGATCGTTCATCAGCAGTTTGATTAACTGTAGGGAAGCTGAATCTGCCCATTGTAGATCGTCCAAAAATATCACTAATGGGTGTTCTGCTGTTGTTAAGACTGCAATGAAATTTTGGAACAGTAAATTAAATCTATTCTGTGCCGCACTGCCCGATAGTTCCACGACACTGGGCTGTTTACCAATAATCTGCTCTAGTTCTGGAATCACTTCAATTAGAACTTGTCCACTCTCTCCCAGTGCAGACAGAATTTTCGCTTGCCATTGCGCCAGTGCTACATCATTTTCACTCAACAATTGCCCCATCAAATCGCGCAACGCTTGTACAAATGCTGAGAGGGGAATGTTGCGATTAAACTGGTCAAATTTGCCTTTGATGAAATATCCCCGTTGTCGCACGATGGGCTTATGGACTTCATTAACAACGGCAGTTTTGCCAATCCCAGAGAAACCTGCAATTAACATCAGTTCAGTGTTTCCCCCAGTAACGCGATCGAAGGCTTCTAGTAAAGCCTGTACTTCGCTTTCCCGTCCATAGAGTTTTTCGGGAATCAGGAAGCGATCGCTGATGTCGCACCTACCTAATTCAAAGTTTTCAATCTTTCCATTTTCTTGCCACTGCGATAAACATCGCTCTAAGTCATGCTTCAATCCCAAAGCACTTTGATAGCGATCTTCCGCATTCTTCGCCATCAATTTACTGACAATCTCTGAGATGACAGAGGGGATTTTTGGATTGATTTCATATAGTAATGGTGCTGGTTTGGCAATATGACAATGGACTAATTCCATTGGGTCATTTGATTGAAAAGGTAATTTTCCAGTCAATAATTCGTAGAAAGTTACACCCAAAGAATAAAAGTCTGTCCGATAGTCAATTCCCCGATTCATTCGGCCTGTTTGTTCGGGAGAAATATAAGCTAGTGTTCCCTCTAAAACTTGGGGATTTATCAAAGTTTGCGTTTCTCGCGGTAGCAAGGAGGCAATACTAAAGTCAATTAATTTAATTTGGTTGGTTGCAGGATTAATTAAGATATTACTGGGTTTGATGTCTTTGTGAACTATCCGCTCGCGATAAAGTATATCTAAGGTATTGCACAGTGCGATCGCTATCTCTAAAAATTCTCTCAAAGATAGTGCCTTTTCCCCTTGCACCGCCCATTCGTGAAGAGAAATTCCCCCAAAGTCTTCCATTACCAACGCATAGCCATTTTGATATGGTTCGAGACTATAGGTTTGTACGATCGGAGGTGAATTGAGATTTTTGGCAATGGTGTATTGATTGCGAAACTGTACCAATTCGCTAAAGGTGGGATAGTCATTTTTTAGTAGTTTGATAATGACAGGTAATTGGTCATGAATACGGACTGCTCGATAAACTAAGGTGCGACTTCCTGAATAAATGGTCTCTATAATTTGATAGTCGAGAATTTGAAAGTTTGTCTGAGGTTTGCTATTTTCGGTATAGTTATTCATGGGTATTTTTGTTTAAAAATTTATAAGTAAGCGAACAGTTAAAAGAGCCTAAATTTGCGCGAACTTAACTCATTTATTCTGCATTGATGGGTAAAGTGATGATAAATTCACTTCCTTGGGTTGGTATTGAGTTAACGTTAAGGAAACCGCTATGTTTTTCGACGACGATTTGACGCGCGATCGCCAATCCCAATCCCGTGCCTTTCCCTACCGCTTTAGTCGTAAATAAATGGTCAAAAATCTTTGATTTGACTGATTCATTCATCCCGCGACCATTATCAGCAATAGTAATTTTTACCTGGTTATCTACTAAGGTAGTTTGAATGGTAATCCGATTAGCATTAGCCTTAATTTCTGCAAAGCTGCGATTGATATTTGATTCTTCCAACGCATCGATCGCATTAGCTATAATGTTCATAAACACCTGGTTAAGCTGTCCGGGAAAGCATTCGATCTCCGAAATATTTCCGTAGTCTTTAACTACTTCAATCGCGGGTCGCAGATCGTTGGTTTTCAATCGATATTTGAGAATTAAGATCGTGCTGTCGATGCCCTCATGGATATTAAAAGGAACTTTGTAGTCTTTGTCAACTCTAGAAAAGGTGCGGAGGCTAGTGCTAATACCTTGGATGCGATCGCA
>NZ_JAQMUA010000219.1:0-2847 GCF_028330895.1 Kamptonema animale CS-326
CAATCGCAGAGACTAGGCGATTGCTTCGCTTCCCGCCACGCTTCGCTCGCGGCTTCGGCTTTTCGCAACGACAGATCGTAAGTAATTTGCCGGACATGATATTACGAAAATAGATTGCAGTTTCTTCAGAATATAAGGTTACAAATTAAAAATGGTATTTCTCCTTTTTAATTTTTAATTTTTAATTTTTAATTAGATTGCGGCGTAGTAGCAAAGAGTTTGTCACAACACTTACAGAACTAAAAGCCATAAAAGCACCTGCTGCTGCGGGACTAAGTGCCAGACCGAAAGTTGGGAGCAAAATGCCAGCCGCGATGGGAATTCCCAAGACATTATAAGCAAAAGCCCAAAACAAATTCTGCCGAATTTTGTTGAAAGTAAGACGACTGAGGTAAATAGATTCGACAACATCACCTAAAGTATCTCGCATTAAGACAATTTGAGCAGTTTCTACTGCTGCATCTGTACCTGCTTGCATCCCAATCCCGACATCTGCTTGAGCCAAAGCAGGGGCATCATTAATACCATCTCCCACCATTGCTACTTGATGACCTTCAGCTTGCAAAGCGGCGATCGCATCTGCCTTGCCTTGGGGTCTAACTTCCGCGAGAATATCATCAGGCCCGATATCTAATTGTTGCGCGATCGCCACAGCCACCTCTCGCCGATCGCCAGTCACCAGCATTACCCTCAATCCCATACTTCGCAACTTCTCTATAGTTGTTTTAGCATCAGGTCTGAGAGTGTCGCTAACAGCAATTACCCCCACGAAAACGCCTGCTACAGCCACATAAACCAAAGTTTTGCCTTCGAGAGAGGTGAGCGAAGGCATATCTGCGAACACGCCATATTGCCTCAACCAGTCGGCATTACCTGCGAGTACGCGATCGCCCTCTACCAAAGCCGAAACCCCTAAACCCGGTTGCGTGTAGAAATCCCCAGCCAAAAGCAGAGATAAACCTTGCTGTCTAGCTTCCTCCAAAATCGCCTCAGCCAAAGGATGAGAAGTACCACTTTCTACCGTAGCCGCAATTTGTAGCAACCATTGAGCATCAGAAATCGGCAATTCTTCATTTTTCCCCCCTTCATCCTCCCCTCTTCCTTCTTCATCCTTCCCTCTTCCTTCTTCATCCTTCCCTCTTCCTTCTTCATCCTTCCCTCTTCCTTCTTCCCTCTTCCCTCTTCCCTCTTCCTTCTTTCCTCTTCCTTCTTCCTTCTTCCCTCTTCCTTCTTCCTTCGCTATACAATCAGTTACTTTCGGACTACCTGTAGTCAGGGTTCCAGTTTTGTCAAAAATAATAGTATCGAGTTGGTGTACCCGTTCCAAAACATCGCCACCTTTAATTAATAAACCCCGTTCCGCCCCCATACCAGAACCAACTAAAATAGCAGTAGGGGTAGCGAGTCCTAAAGCACAAGGACAAGCGATCGCTAAAACTGCGATCGCCAACTTCAAACTTAATAACGCTGGCGACAGCGGGCCCTGAATCATATTCATCCCCGCATGGTTCATACTAATTGCCGTATGTTCTAAAAGTACCTCCGGCCAGATATGAGTCCCTGCGAAATACCAAAATAGGAAAGTTAGAGTAGATATCGTCATCACGCTATAGCAAAAATAGCCAGCGACAGTATCAGCTAAATATTGAATAGGTGCTTTCCGAGTTTGGGCAGTTTCTACTAAAGCTACAATTTGGGCTAGAGTTGTCTCTTTACCAGTGCGAGTTGCCCGCATTACGATCGCCCCAGATTGATTCAGCGTACCCGCCGCAACTGCATCTCCTCTCTGTTTGAAAACGGCTACAGACTCACCAGTAAGCATTGACTCATCTACCGTCGTCGTACCCTTACAAACTTCGCCATCTACGGGAATTTTTTCCCCCGGTAATACCTGCAACCATTCTCCTACACGCACGCGATCGGCTGGAATTTCAACTGTTAGGAGGGTAAGGGGTAATTCGGAATTTTCCTCTGAACCTGTGTTTTCTTGAGGTTTAGCAACTAAATTGGCCGTTGCTGGCTGTAGGGAAATTAAAGCTTGAAGGGCCGATGCTGCACGTCTTTTGGCTTGTTGTTCCAGGGTTTTTCCCAATAATATAAAGCCCAAAAGCATTACTGGTTCGTCAAAGAAACACTCCCATCCCATCTGCGGAAATAACAAGGCGATGACGCTGGCACTGTAGGCTGTAAAAGCACCTAAGCCTACGAGAGTGTTCATGTTGGGGGAATTGCGCCATAGTCCACGCCACCCATCAATTAAGATAGCGCGTCCGGGGAATAGTAGGGCCGCAGTCGCTAGGCCGCAATGGAACCAGATATTGCTGAAAATTGGCGTTTCTGTTCCTACTAGATGGCCTAAACCGGATAGTAGGATCAGGGTAAGTGCGATCGCCAACTGCCAAATCTGCTGTCTAATTTCTTGGCGGCGACGTTCAACGATCGCAGCTAATTGTTCTTGCTGATGCTCAGCATAGCGCGGCTGAGTTGGAAATCCTGTATCTGTTAACTTTTTAGCAATGGCAACTGCATCAACAACTCCCGCTTTGCCCTCAATTGCGGCCACTTCAGTTGCCAGGTTAACGCGGGCAGAAATTACGCCCGGTTGCTGTTTTAACTGTCTCTCTACAGCAGCTACGCAACCTGCACATTTCATCCCTCCAATATCAAGAGTAATTATTTCTGGGGGTGAGGAATCTGCTAGGATTTCTGGGGAAGATTGCATAGGATTCTTGGGAAATTTAAGATTTTTTACAGACCGAAAGCACAGGTGCAGAGGGAGGAAATATAAGCTTATATTTTATCGTTATTTGGTAACGCCGCCATCTTGGCGGTGACTTTACCGCCAAG
>NZ_JAQMUA010000220.1:0-10431 GCF_028330895.1 Kamptonema animale CS-326
CACCATAATTGCTGTGGCTCTTGACTTAATGAATCCGAAACATTTAAAAAATTGGTTTACTAACTGCTGCTACTGTACCTCATAACATCCGGAAGTGCTGTATATCAAATTCACGCCGCAAACACCGAGAAAGTGATGTTTGGCACCGGCGTTTCTGGGAACACACTATCCGCGATGATCAAGACTTTGAACAACATCTTAACTATATTCATTACAATCCAGTTAAGCACGGTCTAGTTTTGTGTCCCCACTTGTGGCCGTATTCAAGTTTTACTCTGTGGGTGCGAAAAGGTATATATCAGAATGATTGGTGTTGTAGTTGTTATGACTCAGAGCCAAAGATACCCAATTTCAGCGCAATTTCCAAGCAGATTGGAGAATAAATTTCTAGGGGGCTCTGGTAGGGTGGGCGCTGCTGCAATAAACCTTTACTATTAATCTTAAATTTTGACAGCAGCGCCCACCTTACAAGAAATATGGTCACGGGGATAAAGGCCTACGATTCAATGGTTGATTCAGCTAAAAAGGATGAGTAGAAAAACCCAGCAGCGATCGCACCAGCAATGGGGGCCAGCCAAAACAGCCATAACTGCGCGATCGCCCAAGTCTGACCGCCGAAAACTGCTAAAATCAACGCAGGGCCAGTGCTCCGCGCCGGGTTAACAGATACATTGGTAACGGGAATGGCAATTAAGTGAATCAAAGTTAAACCTAAACCGATCGCTACGGGTGCAAAACCTTGGGGAGCACGAGGATCGGTAGCCCCCAAGATAATAATTAAAAACATGAAGGTAAGTACAAATTCGGCGAGGAAAGCAGCCACTAAACCATACTTGCCAGGAGAGTTTTCACCGTAGCCATTGGCTGCAAAACCCCCAATTTCAAAACCAGATTTACCGCTAGCAATTAGGTAGAGAATAAACCCTGCTAAAATTGCTCCCGCAACTTGAGCGATAATATAGGGTAAGAGTTCGCTACCTGAGAAGCGTTTGCCGAAAAATAAGCCAAAGGAAACCGCTGGGTTGAGGTGACAGCCAGAAATGTGACCAATAGCAAAGGCCATCGTCAACACTGTCAGGCCAAAAGCCATAGACACACCAACTAATCCCACTCCCACTGGAAAGACGACATTGGGTGCAATTTTGGCTGCATCTGCGGTAAATACTGCTGCGAGCACAGCACTACCGCAACCCCCAAATACTAGCCAAAAAGTACCCATAAACTCTGCTACATAGCGTTTTATTGGTGACATTTTTATTATTCTGTAGATAAATCAGGATATGACTATACCACAGTGGTTGAAAAAGTAAGAATAACCTTCATTAAATGTAATAGGAGATTTAACGGCTTTTATGTAAATACAAAAATGCTTCTACTTCAGCAGCAGTAGGTTGAGATGCGATCGCGCCTGGTTTCATTGCTACCATTGCACCCACTGCACTCGAATATGTAACAATTTTCTTCACAGTTTCCGCATCTTCTAAGCTGTGAATTCCATGTTGGCACAACTGGTGAACAAACCCGGCAACGAAGCCATCGCCTGCACCAGTAGTATCCTCAACGTCTACATTAAAAGCCGGAAGTTTGCCTTCATTCTGGGAAATACAATAGCCACAACCTGCTGCGCCAGCAGTTACAATTACGCCTTCCACTGAGTCGAGACGGTAAGTAATTGCACCCGCGTCGGTGGTATTAAATAACCATTGAGCTTCCTCTTCGGAGAGTTTAAGAAAATCAACTTTTTTTAATAGTTCTTTAATTAGCGGTTTAGCTTCTTCTGGGTTTGGCCAAAATACAGAACGCCAATTAATGTCAAGAACAATTTTAACGTCGTATTGTTCTGCCAATTTAATCGCACGCGCGATCGCACCCCGACTGTCGGGATAAGCTAGTTCTAAAGTTCCTAAGACTAAAAATTCAGCATTTTCAAACAACACCTCTGGTATTTGTGCTGCTTGCAGGCGAGTATCGGCAAATTCTGCGGCGTTCAATTTACCAAAACCAGCGAATTCGCGATCGCCCTCCTCCGAGCGTACCACATAAACTTCCCGCGTCGGTGCTGTCGGGTGTCGCTGTACTCCCGCCGTGTCAACACCAACCTCTGCCAACAATTCTACCAGCGAGTTTCCCAGTTCATCTGCGCCCACAGCGCCGATAAATCCCGCCTTAGTCCCCAATTTAGCTAAAGCACAAGCCACATTAGCAATAGCCCCGCCTGGATAGGGTGTCCAAGATTCTACTTGTTCTAGCGATCGCCCAGGCTGATCCGCTAGACAATCAAACAAAATTTCACCGAGGCACAGAACGCGAGGATAAGTCACTTTTTTTGCCAGCTTTTTTAAGCACCAATTACTATCCTATCAGAGTTACTGATATCTGCGATCGCCAAAAAAGCTTCATGCCCCTACCCAAATTGTCTAATCGCTAAGTATTGTTGCTAGGAAAGGGGGTATTGTACCGATATGCCATTAAAATTGTACATAGGTAAATATGCAGAGATAGAAAAAAATTATGGCTATTGGCGTGTCTCACACCTCTGTCACCCTCTCCGACAGAGAACTGCAAGTGGTAGAATTAGTGGCTGCTGGATTGACTAATCAAGAAATAGCCGACAAATTGGATATTAGCAAGCGTACAGTCGATAACCACATGAGCAATATCCTCACCAAAACCGCTACTGGCAACAGAGTAGCACTCGTCCGCTGGGCTATGCAGTGGGGAAAGGTCTGTTTGGATAATATTAACTGCTGCGTTCTACCAGGGCACATCGATAAAGGGGTATCCTAGACAGGGCTAAGGTTGAACACAGGCAAAGAAAGGGATAATGCAGACGGCACAGGAAAAAAAGTTGCGGTATAAAATTTGTTGCCAAAAATTACCGCTTGCAGTATATCGAGAGGTGGCCGCCCATCTGCGTCAAGTAGAAGGGGTAGAAACTGGTTTAATTCCGCAGCAGTCGCAGCAGTTTGATTACAGTCAAAGCCAAGTGGCGGGTTTGTGGGTACAGTATTCTGAAGATGCCGATCCAGAAGTTCGCCAGCAGGTAGATCGAATATTGGCTTACTATAGCGATCGCTTTGGTGTGTGGGAGCGAGATGATACTCTCCCAGATGGCAGGGAAGTTTAAGGAAGTTTTGATTTGTAGGGAGTTTTTTTAGGGGCGAGTTTAGCCAGTAAATCTTGCCGCCAGCGAACAATATTTGTACAAAACCCACCCTGTTAATTAAGTGTTGAGTTATGAGTTTTTAGTTTAATTTATAATTAACACTAAAAACTCATAACTCAATAACTTCTAAAGTAATTTTGTAACGCCACCTTCTAGGCGGTTATTTTACCCCCAGAGGGCGGCGTTACTTTTAGTTGTGTAAAACTCAAAATCTAAAAATCGCAAAATGAGTACGATTGAAACTTTACCGGGAACGCGGGATATCTTATCCCCTGAAATTGGATATTGGCAGCGCTTAGAAGCAATTGCTAGAGAGATTCTGGCAAAAGCAGCTTATCGAGAAATTCGCACACCAATTTTTGAGCAGACATCTTTATTTGAGCGCGGTATTGGCGAAGCTACGGATGTTGTCGGCAAAGAAATGTACACTTTTAAAGATAAGGGCGATCGCTCAACTACGCTACGCCCAGAAGGAACAGCCGGAGTGGTACGAGCTTTTATTAAAAATAGTTTATACGCTCAAGGTGACGTGCAGCGTCTTTGGTATACTGGCCCCATGTTTCGCTACGAACGCAACCAAGCAGGTAGGCAGCGGCAATTTAATCAAATTGGAGTTGAAGTGTTAGGAAGTGCCGATCCTAGAGCTGATGTGGAGGTACTCGCGATCGCTTCTGACATTCTCAAAACTATAGGATTAACGAACTTACGGCTAGATATTAACTCAATAGGAAATAAGGAAGATCGGCAGAATTATCGTCAAGCTTTAATAGATTATTTAACACCTTATAAGGAAGAATTAGACCCGGATTCCCAAGACCGTTTAATTCGCAATCCGCTGCGGATTTTAGACAGTAAAAATCCGCGCACCCAGGAAATTGCCGCAGATGCACCCAGCATTCTTGACTATCTAGGGGAAAACTCGCGCCGCCACTTTGAAAAAGTGCAGCAAATGTTAACCGATTTGGGGATTAAATATCAATTAAATCCGCGATTAGTTAGAGGTTTAGATTACTATACCTACACAGCTTTTGAAATTATATCCGATGATTTGGGAGCGCAAGCAACAGTCTGCGGCGGTGGTCGCTACGACGGTTTAGTAAAAGAATTGGGCGGGCCAGATACGCCTGCGGTGGGTTGGGCAATGGGTTTAGAAAGGTTGATTTTACTGTTGCAACAGTTGCAACCTGCACCTACTAATGCGTTAGATTTTTATGTAGTTTCAAGGGGCGATCGCGCTGAAGTACAAGCGGTATTATTAGCTCAAAAACTGCGTAGTTTTGGATTCAGCGTAGAGATAGATTTGAGCGGTAGTGCTTTTAAGAAACAATTTGGGCGAGCCGATCGCAGTGGTGCTGTTGCTTGCTTAATTATCGGTGATGAAGAAGCAGAAAGTCAATCGGTAAAATTAAAGTGGATGGCAAGTAAAGAACAGAGTGCGATCGCACAATCGGACTTATTAGAAAAAGCAGAAGAGTTGCGTTGTCAGATTGATAGTATCAAAAATACTTGAAAGGAGATTAGTTAGACAGAGATCGTGGGTTTAAGAACAGAGGCTATTCGCATTCTTGATATTCTTCTCAACGATCGCGATCGCGGGGATAATCCTATATAATTTATTGAAAGTGACACAGAGAAACCTATGAGTACAGAGCGTTGGGATGATGAGAGGCTAGACCGTTTGGCAAGCTTGATAGAAAACGCTGCTCGTGTGGCAGAGAACGCTGCTCGTGTGGCAGAAAGTAACTCTCGCGCGATCGAAAACCACGAACAAATTTTAGAACGTCACGAACAAAGTTTAGAACGTCACGATCGCCTCATAGAAAGTAATAGTCGTGTCATTCAAGCTCTAGCTAATGTAGTAGCAGAAGCAAGAGAAGAACGGCAGCAATTATTCCAATTCATGGCGCAACAGCAGACAGAGATTCGCGGAATGCAAGCTGAGAATCGCCGCATTCTCGATATTCTTCTCAACGAGCGCGATCGCGGGGATAATCCTAGTAATTAAGCTAACCATCTGGGACTAACTAATCATTAAGACCGGTTCCAGTCATCAAAGAGTATATTATAACTCAAAATCACTACTCCGGCACAATCAAACCCTTAAGTTTACATCCCCTTTCCTCCTCACTCAAACCCTTAGACTGCACCAAAACCCCAAACCCCCCCAACCCCATCGGATCGATCAATTGATGTAACGCCTCTCGCCGCCGCAAAAATGCTGCTAAATCTAACACCTGTGCATCATTTGAAGAAAGAGCCGCAATGCGATCCCCCAAACCCAAAGCCATTAAAAACAATCCCTGCTGAGTCAATCCCACTAACTCCAATCCGCACAATTCTCCCTGTTTTTCCAAGGCCGTAAAATCAACATGAGCTGTTAAATCTTGCTTCCCTACATATATATAAGGATTATTGTGATGTTGATGGTGGTAATAGCATTGTAGCGTCCCTTCTCGCCGATTTGGATTATAATAGCGGTGAGCTGGATAGCCGTAATCAATGGTTAATAAATATCCTCGTTGCAATTTTTCAGCAACAGTAGTAATCCAATCTAAAGCTGCCAAATTAACCTCGGTGCGATAGCCATCAGGGTATCCACTTGCAGATAAATCTATTCCTACTAAATTAAAATATTCGCTAATTTTAGGTGTAGAAACTTCGCCGATAACTTCAGCAAACTTTCTTGCTGTTTTTCCATCTTCTTGCACCTGAGTTTCAGCAGTAACATAAACTTCCTTGATTTGACCTTTGTCAACAATGATTTGATGGAGAGGTAACGCATCCACTAATTCATTAGAAAAGAAGCAACCAGCAATCGAATTAAGAGGTATTTCATCCCAATTGCACCACCTGACAGATTTTATATTGGTTAATCGTTGTTGCTGTTCTGCTTTGAGTACCGCTGATTTCTCAATTATCACATATTCTAATATTTGGAAAAAATCTAGATACTGTAGTTGCAAATATGCTAAGATATCAGCGGCTAAAATCCCTTGCCCCGCCCCCATTTCTACAATAATAAAAGAGTTAGGTTTGCCTAAAATATCCCACATTTGGACAAATTGCTCTGCCAATACTTCGCCAAAGTCAGCACCCAAGTGAGGTGAGGTAAAAAAATCGCCATGTTTGCCGATATTGACTTCATTAGTAGTGTAGTAACCGTGCTGCGGATGGTATAGTGCTAAATCCATATATTCAGCAAAGGTAATTTGCTGCTGCGAACTTGTGGCAATTCGCTGAAAAATCAGGTCGCACAGTTCCAGGTTAGAGTCGTTAATATCTAATTGCTGAACAGTCATAAGTCCCAAAATTAAAGTAGATGCGATCGCATTATAGCAGCCTGAATCGGGTGAAGAAAATTTACTATGGGTAATGGTAATGGGTAATGGGTAATTGGTAATTGGTAATTGGTAATGGGTAATTGGTAATTAGGAATTAGGAATTGGTAATTGGGAATTTAAAGAAGTACCTACGCAATTGAAAACTGGCCGATCTCATGGCGAAAGGCAGCAGTTTTGTACCGCTGCCGATCGAGGAGAATTAAAGTAAATATCACAATTCACAGGTCAAAACTGGAAGTTAAAAAATTAAAAACAGGCTCGGAGAATTGAAATTTGAGCAAGTGAATAGAAATACCAAGCGGATATTAATTGTAGGTGTGAGATTTAGATTATGAGCTGGCTGAAGAATTGGTAGTGGTAGAGAATTATCCCCAGCAAACTTAATCTAAAACCCATAACCTAAAATCTAAAAATGCAACTGCGGCCCGGCCCAGGCATTGCTAACTTGACTGCGGAAAACTTGAGGTTGATCGTGGTTGGCCGCAACTGTCCTACCCCCCAAATCGACGGCCCAAACTGGCCAAGAGCGATCGCCCAGATTGCCAGCACGGAAAAGCACTTCATCAGGATAAGATTCGCTCCAACCCAAGAGTACGGCATGAGTGTACAAACTGCCCGCAGGGGCAATTGTATGGGTGCGATTCTGGTTACTGTCCCAGACTACCGCGTAGTCCGACATATCCGACGCGCTAAAGATGGCCTCAAACTCCCGTGCTAAAATGCGATCGCCAGTTTTGTTCCAAGAAACGGGAATCAAAATCGCCATCGCCCCCGGCAGATCTGACTCTTCAGAAGCGGAAAACCGATGATCTGCCAACGGTGAAGAAGGCATCACCGTTTGTAATTCCCCCGTCCGCAGGTTTTCTACAAACATGGCAGTGCTAGCGCGACAGCGGTAGAACTCTCGCTGCACTTGCATTTGAATCCGGCTGTACGCTGCGTACTCACCATTAGTAGAAATCAGTGAGGGGCTGCGGTAGTAGCGTACACCAGAGCCCACAGTTGAGCTAACTTCAGCGTGGGTAGCCACAATCCATTCCCAAGGGATGGGATGGGGGCTATTTAAAGGGTCAATCTGCACCGTTGGTTCAATCATGGTAGGTTCACCGAGAAAATGTTTGTTAACACTTGGAGCCGATGCTAAACGTGGGGGGGTAGGCGCTCGTAGATGTTGTATCGGCAAAAGCGTAAGAGTAACAGGGTGGCAATTTCGAGAGCAACTACCTAAAGTAGTAAGTCGAAATCGACCTAGTTAAAGGCTCAAATGTTTTAAGCAGGGGAGTTCTGCGAAAATTGAGCTATTCAGTTGTGAGACAGCAAATTTAACTGTGAGGCTCCCTAGCGTTCAATTGATTATCCTTATGTATATAGCAGATTGAAATCATAGGTGAACGGAATCTCCAGTAATCTCATCAGAGTAGTCCCAGGATTAGTTGAAGTAGGCGATCGCTACGGCCAAGGCGAGATCGCTTTACCTAACTTGCGTCTAACTTGTTGAGGCGGCTCGCAGCAACTTGAAAACCTTGTGCTTAAAAGGTTTTAAGCTGAGGACTCTTAAATAGAATTCGGCTGGCGTGGGGCACTCTGCCTCCGGCACAGCGACTTCTTCGGGTAGAAAGCAGGTGGAATGAGGAGTGGGGGCGATCGCAACGGAGGCTAAAAACCGGGCTTGTTCGCAGATTTGTAGTTGAGAGATCGATAATAACGCACTCAAATTAATAGGCTCTCGGAACGTAGAAACGATAACCCACAGGATGAGTGTGCCTGCTAGTCATTAATTTAATAGTAAAGTTGCTAGAGTGAAGTTGCCTTGATTCCGATCGCGTCGGGAAAAAACTATGACTCAACAACAACCCCGCATTTGCATTCTCGGTGGCGGCTTCGGCGGACTCTACACGGCTCTGCGTTTGAGTCAATTACCTTTTGCCAAGCCCCAAAAGCCTGAAATTATCTTAGTCGATCGGTGCGATCGCTTCCTATTTTCTCCGCTGCTATACGAACTCCTCACCGGAGAACTACAAACCTGGGAAATCGCCCCACCCTTTGAAGAATTGCTCAAAGATACAGGTATCCGCTTTTGTCAAGGTGCTATCTCTGGGATCGACATCGCCGAAAAGCGAGTGCAGTTGCAAGACGGCCAAGAAATTACTTGCGATCGCTTAGTCTTGGCCCTTGGTGGCGAAACTCCCCTTGACTTAGTTAGCGGTGCAGTCGAACACGCTTTCCCATTTCGTACAATTAGCGATGCCTATCGCCTCGAAGAACGGCTGCGAATTCTAGAATCCTCTCAATCTGACAAAATTCGGATTGCCGTCGTGGGAGGCGGTTATTGCGGAGTAGAATTAGCGTGTAAATTGAGCGATCGCCTTGGCGAAAGAGGACGTTTACGCCTAATCGAACAAAGCGATAAAATCCTGCAAACATCCCCAGATTTCAACCGAGAAGCAGCAAACATTGCTTTAGAAAAACGCCGCGTCTGGATAGACTTAGAAACAAGTGTTGATGCTATTGACTCAGACACAATTTCTCTAGCTTACAAAGGACAGATAGACATCTTGCCAGTAGAGGCAGTTTTATGGACGGTAGGAATGATTGTAACCCCTATGGTACGTTCACTTCATCTCAAGCAAAATATTCGCGGTCAATTAATTGTCGAACCGACGTTACAAGTAGTTGATAACCCAGGAATCTTTGCCCTAGGAGATATAACCGAATGTGTGGATGCTGACGGTCAAAAAGTCCCTGCCAGCGCTCAAGCAGCCTTCCAGCAAGCTGACTACACAGCCTGGAATATATGGGCATCTCTCACTGACAGACCTTTGCTTCCTTTCCGCTATCAGCCACTCGGAGAAATGTTGACATTAGGAGTTGACAATGCTACTTTTGCTGGTTTAGGAATTAAACTAGACGGTCAAATGGCTCACGTAGCCCGTCGTTTAGCTTATCTCTATCGAATGCCTACATTAGATCACCAAATCAAAGTAGGTTTTAATTGGATAGCTAGACCAATTCAAGAAATGCTTGTAAACTAATTGGTAATTGGTAATTGCTAATGGCTAATTGCTAATGGCGAATATCAAGTCTGGTAAATCACTTGAAATTATATCATTGGGGGCAAAGCAAAGCAATTTACCAATTACCAATTACCAATTACCAATTACCAATTACCAATTACCAATGCCTAAAATTATTTTTCTCGATGCTGTTGGTACGCTATTTGGAGTGCGTGGTAGTGTCGGCGAAGCTTACACCAAAATAACTAGCCGTTTTGGAGTAGAAGTTTCTCCCGAATTATTAAATCAAGCTTTCTTTCAAAGCTTTACCTCCGCAACTCCGATGGCATTTCCCGGCGTAGACTTTGCCAAAATTCCCGAAATGGAATTTGATTGGTGGCATAAACTTGCCATCCAAACCTTCCAAACAGCAGGCGTATTTACCAAATTTTCAGATTTTTCTAGTTTCTTTATTGAACTATACAAATACTTTGCCACTGCTGAACCTTGGTTCCTCTATCCCGATGTCAAACCCGCCTTAGAAAGATGGCAAAATCAAGGAATTGAGTTAGCAGTATTGTCTAACTTTGATTCGCGCCTCTATTCGGTATTAAAAGCACTTGATTTAGCTGATTTCTTCACATCTGTAACAATTTCTACAGAAGTAGGTGCAGCCAAACCAGATCCCCAAATTTTTACCACTGCTTTACAAAAATACTCATTTTCAGCCGCAGAAGCTTTACATATAGGTGATAGCTTTAAAGCGGACTATCAAGGTGCTAAAGCTGCTGGAATCAAAGCAATTTTACTGAATCGAGAGCAAATTTCTGCCGCTAAATTCCCTATAGTTGATAAAGATTTTGAGCAGTGGAAAAGTCTTGACCTTTTGTACTTTTAAGCTGATAATATAACGTAACGCCGCCCTCTGGGC